>JBBYJL010000008.1:0-36533 GCA_043196285.1 Thermoplasmataceae archaeon
TCGGAAATGCATCTAAAGGCCCTGGTTGAAAGGACGTTCGATGAGATCTCGATGTTCAATTCTTACTCCATGGGATGGATCAGGAAGTTTATCCCGAAAGAATATAATAAGTATCGGAAGTTAGGTACTTAACTATAATAGTAAATAAAAATATCATTTATATTTACCATATTATCCTATCTTCTACTAAAACCGACAAAGTATCTCCTTCTTATAGTTCCGCTGCACACAACACACTAATCAATACTGGTATTTTTATGTCAGGGAATTATGTAACACACTTTTTAGATACAATCTCTTTAAATACCATCAACCAATTAAGGTTTAGTTTTAAACGTGAAATTTCCAAAGTGATACAAAAAATGGCAAAGATAGGAATTATAGGTGGCAGTGGTTTATATGACTTGCTGCAGGATGGAAAATCCGTTGAGGTAAAGACTCCTTTTGGTAAACCTTCTGAAAATCCCCAGGTAGGGGACATCCATGGGATAGAGGTCGTTTTCATTCCAAGACATGGAAAGAAGCACCAGTATCCTCCGCATATGGTGAATTACAGGGCTAATATATGGGCTCTTGAGAGCTTGGGTGTTGAAAGAGTAGTTACCCTGAATGCAGTAGGTTCGTTGAAGGAATCTTATAAGCCAGGTGACATTGTGATACCGGATCAGTTTATTGATTTCACCAGAAGAAGGGATCTAACTTTTTATGACGGGCCTGAAGTCTATCATATTTCAGCGGCTGATCCGTTCTGTCCAGAAATCAACGAGATTGCTTATAACAGAGCAAGAAATCTTGGTTTCAAGGTTCATCAGAGTGGAACCTATGCATGTATAGAGGGACCAAGATTTTCAACCAGGGCAGAATCAAAAATGTTCAGGAATTATGCGGACATAATCGGCATGACACTCGTACCTGAGATTAACCTGGCTCTTGAGAAATCAATGTGCTATTCGACCATTGCAACCATAACCGATTTCGATGTCTGGGCTGACACGCCGGTTGAAGCTTCTGAGGTGATGAAAATAATGAAGGAAAATGAGGAAAACGTCTCAAAACTTCTTTACGAAATCATTCCCGATGTTTCCAGGGAAAGAAAGTGCAGCTGCAGGTATCGCCTGGAAAACGCTAAAGCATGAGGTAAACATATGAAAATAAAATTTTTGGGCGGAGCCGAAGAAGTAGGAAGGCTGGCCGTCAAAATAGAAGAAAAGAACAGCTCAGTAATGGTAGATTATGGGGTTATACCAGATAAACCTCCAAAATATCCAATGCCACCAGAAAAGGTGGACGGACTCTTTCTGACGCACGCACACCTGGATCACTGTGGCGGCCTGCCAATGTATTATCATTCGCTTGACGCCAAGTTTTACTCAACAATCCTGACAGCAAACAGCATCAAGCCGCTCCTTCTTGACTCGCTTAAGATAGCTGGACTTGAAGGATACCCACAGATGTTCAATTCTGACGATGTGTCAATGCTCTATGACCACTTTAATGAAGCGGTTTATGGTGAGCAGTTTGACCTGGGGGATTTCAGGGTCACCCCGCAATCAGCGGGACATATTCCGGGATCCACGATGTGGAAGTTTGAAAATTCCCAGAGCGTCATGGTCACGGGAGATATATACACCAGAGATACCATGCTCCTGAACGGTGCAAAACCATCAAAGGCGGACATACTTGTTATTGAAAGCACATACGCAGGCAAGAATCACGAGGAAAGGAGCCAGGTGGTGTCGAGACTGAAGTCAAAAATATCAGAAATCATTGACGACGGTGGAAAGGTAATACTGCCAACTTTTGCGGTAGGCAGAACGCAGGAACTTGCTATGATACTTGCAGATACTGGTTACGATATTAGTATAGATGGGATGGGAAACAGCATAACCGACATCTACATGCATACAGATGGATTTCTCCGTTCCCACAGTGAATTCCTAAAGAACATCAAGAAAACGAGGAAGATAAAGGGATGGAGGATGAGGGAAAGGGCACTCGACAGTGATATCATAATAACAACATCGGGGATGCTGGACGGCGGACCTGTGCTGGGTTACATCGAGAAGCTCCAGAACGACACGAAGAGTGCAATATTCCTGACCGGATACCAGGTCGAGAACACCAACGGAAGATCACTTATCGAGAACGGGACAATGAAAATAGCCGGAATCAGCGTGAAACCTCAGATGCAGGTTGATTTCTTCGATCTCTCCGCCCATGCGGGACACGACGATCTCATAAGATTCATCAAGGATGTCGATCCCCAGAAGGTGATCCTGTGCCACGGAGAAAAGAGGGAAGATCTGCTGCATGATTTGGAAGGGTATGACGTGATGCTTCCAATGAACGGGCATGAATTTACGGCTTAATACTTTATATTCCAACATTTTAAATTTCTGGCCATAATACACCACTCGGTTATGGCTCGTATTAGGGCAGTTTTTTTTGATCTTGACGACACTCTTTTCGACTATACCAACTCAAGGCACGTTGCTTTCCTGGCCCTGAAAGAGAGGTTTAGTGATATTTCTTGTGCTTCAATAGAGGATCTGGATAACCTGTGGACAAAATACTGGTAAGAACTGCTTCCTGCAGAAGTGATAAGAGACCACGCAGTAATAATGCAAATTAGAAAGGAGCGCCTTAGAATGATTTTCAGCCATTATGGCACGGAACTTAGCAATAATGAAATGGAAGATGTCATGAGGACATACTCAGAAAGTTATGACGGGAGCATTTCACAGGTACCAGGGGCAGGGGATATCCTGAGAAAAATCAGAGAAAGAGGAATTTCTGTGGGAGTTATTACCAACAATCCACCAGGCGGCCAGAGAAAGAAACTGAAGCAGTGCCGGATTGAAGACTACATTGATCTCCTCGTCTCTTCCGGCGAGATTGGCTACTCAAAACCAGATCCCAGAATATTCAGGTTCTCCATGGAGAAGCTGGGTGCAGCGCCTGAAGAATCTGTAATGATAGGTGATTCATGGGAGTATGACATAGTTGGAGCAATCAACACAGGAATAAAGCCAGTCTGGTTCAACAGGTTTGGCCATAAGAGACCGGAGAAATATATGGACGTGGCAGAGATCAGATCATACATCCCAGCTCAAAGTATTCTCGAAATTATAGGTGGATTTGGATCCACCTGAAATAACCAAGTCTGATTCAAATGGATACTCCAGAACTCAGGTGATCCTTCGAAGGCACCGATAAAATGAGAAAGGGGAGCAGAAGAAGTACAAGCAGGCCGAGTATGCCAAACGAGAGAGAATACCCGAATATCAGGGTATAGGAAAATACAACAGATATCATTGATCCGATAGTAATCTGTATGGAATTGAACAGTCCCAGGCTGAGAGCCCTGTACCTGAGTGTTTTTTCACGGGCAATTACTGCAGAATATTCAAGGGATGAGACAACGACAAATAGAATTCCAAGCAATACTGTGAAAGTCCATGTTCCAACGTAACCGAAATACGGTATCACAGCAATAAATGCTCCAACAAGAACAGTCATGTAAGAGGCAGATCTGATCAGGTCTCTCAGCTTGAAAACTCTGACGAACTGAATTCCCAGAACACCCACAAAAAGTATCGTTGCACCAAGTATGGCAGAAGCATATGGGCTGAAACCTACTGAAATTGAATAGTTCTTGAGGTATTCAGGAAGAAGATATGACCCAGCCCAGAAACCGGAGAAGGCTATCGCTATTGCCCATGTGCTTCTGCTCCTTATCCTCGTTGTTATCTCGGGAATAGATAAAGAACTGTATTTTTCTGATTCCGGTACCTCTATAAGTATAAGTAATGCAAATACAAGCGTTATAATTCCCATAACGAGCTCATCAGCCTGCCATGAATATGATGAGACAACGAAAGCAAATCCAATTATGCCTATGCCACCTCCGACATTGAAAGCAACATTGTAAAGTGTGACAATTTCTGTGACTTTTTCATGATACAGCTGGCTCAGTACTGCCATGGCTGTGGAAAAAAACAGTGCGGCTCCTACTCCATTCAATGCACGCATTGCTAAAAGCATGTAGTAGTTTAACGAGAACGCGGAAATAATGTCGGAAATGCTCATTACCAGAATACCAAGAAATGCGGTGGTCTTGGCACCAATACGGGAAGATAGGATGCCCGCTGGAACTTGGAATATTCCTGCTCCAATGAGGAAGAATGTGAAAACGTAAACAGTCGTGGGCAGTGGTATGCCAAAAGTTCTTTCGATCTCGACAATCGCAGGAGAAAGATTATACCAGTTAGCAGCATAAACTATCCTCGAAAGAATCAGAATTGTTCCTGCAAATTTTATACTGGATTTCACCATTGCTAAATGAGCCTTGGGGAAAATGTCTATCGTGAATATAATTAATTAGTCAGGTCCTATATCGATCATTGTCCGTTATTTCTGTTATTTTTATATAATTCAATATATTTGTTGAGCGTTCTCTTACTATAGGGCCGATCACTCAGGGCATAATTCAGAATTATATCCGTTCCTTTTTCAACAGGTTCTATTGTCGTTATCCGCGTCAATCCATCCCGATATCCCTGCCTATCTTCACTATGAGTATTTCGAAATCTAAGAGGGTGAACTCAACATTCTGGAATCTATGGCAAATATTCACTGGAAAAGCAAAATGAATTCTGTCTGAAAAGTAATATATCCACAGTTTGTTTAAGGAATTGATATGTTAGCGATCTGCAGAATATGTTGTATAGAAAAAGAAAGTTTTGCCATAAGTTTTTCATCCTGTCTGGAGGAATAAGGAGATGCTTTTCAAGGTAGCAGATCTGAAATCGAATTCCACTAATATAGATTTGATTGTCAAGGTGATATCGATAAACCAAAAGGAGGCGAATACCCAGAAGGGACCGACTACTTATTTCTATGGCATAGTCGGTGACGGCACAGGCACAATTCCATTTACGGCCTGGACTATGGTGTCTTCGGTTAGAGCGAATGACGTCCTTGAACTGAAGAACTGCTCTGTCAAACTCTACAATGAACGTCTGAGACTTTACATAGACGCAAGGACCCAGGTAATTCTGAGGCCTGGAGAGGAAATAGAGGTCAGGAGAACCTACCCGGTTTTGAAGATCAAGAACATTTCCCTGAAGGAACCTTACGTTGCAGTAGAAGGTATAGTCAGAGATGTCAAGGAGAGACCCTATGCGGGCAGGGAAAAATCAGGAACGCTTTACTTCGGATTCCTTGAGGATGAAACAGGAAAGATCAGAGTAAACTCTTTCGACGTGAAGATTGAGGAAAATACAGGTTATAGGTTCACTGGAGCAAAGGTTAGCGAATATAACAACAGGCTGCGCATCTCGGTCAACGAGAAAACAGGAATCCAGAAAATAAAGGTAGAAGTCAATCCTGGACCTGTTTACTATGATATCCACGAACTGAAGTCACCGGTCTCAGGTATTTATATAAACGGGTTCATTGTGAACGTAGGGGAGAAGGGCGGCGCTGTTTACAGGTGCCAGGAGTGCAGGAAGACTGCAGAAAACGGAAAATGTCCAGATCACCCGGACTCACCTGTTTACAGAGACTATTTTCTCTATTTTACCCTGGAGGATGGCACCGGATACATTCAGGGAACATGCGGGAAATCAGCACTCACCTCATACAGAAATGAATGGGACGAGGCGGCACTGGAGAAGATTTCCATGGTGGACCAGGGACTGACTGAAATCAAGAAAGAGATCCTTGGAAGCCTGGTAACTGCCAGGGGAGAGGTGGTGAGCAATCAGAACGGACTTACGTTGAGGATATCCGAGATGAAACCACTTGGGGAGAAGGATATAGAGGATCTTTCCAGAAAATACCTGGAGGAGGTTTAGGTAAACATGGAAGCAAGAAAGAGAGAAGCATCAAAATGGATCACATCCAGGGAATTGAGAGACTCTTCAGTTGAGGAAGATAACAGCTCCGACACGAGACTTAAACCGTTCATAATTACACCCTTGGGAACACGCGTCAAAAGAATACTTTTCGTCGGTACGGTAAACTCAGTTTCCGATGAGGAGAGTATGACAAAAATAGTTCTGAACGACTTTACCGGGTCATTTTATCTGTCAGTATTCAAGAATACATTTCAGAACGACAGGAGAGTATTGCCTGATCAGTTCATCAAGGGAGACAAGCTGCTTCTGGTGGGACGTGTAAACACATTTAAGACAGAAGATCAGAGAATCTTTTACAATGTAAATCCTGAGCTGGCCCTGAAGACGGATGACAAGAGCATGGAATACTGGAACTCAAGAAGTGTGTATATTGCCCAGAGGAAGGTACTGGCAATCAAGGAGGCATTGAAACTCGAGGTTGCGGACATATCAAACCTCACAAAACTGGGCTACTCTGATGAGGAATCAGAAAGCGCCATTAGGGCTGTGAAATTCTATCATGACTACAACTACCAGCAGTTCATAGAAAATCTCAGGAGCAGTCTTACAACGTCTTCGAGAGACCAGGAGGTTGAGGAGAAGAAATCACTGATACTGGATTTCATAAAGAACAATGACAGTGACGGCAAGGGATGCCTGTACGAAAACATTCTTAACTCAATGAAGGACAAAGGCATTGATCAGCCAACCCTTGACGAGGCTCTCAACATGTTAGGATCATCAGGTGAGATTTACGAAGCTTCGCTGAAGAGATTCAAGGCGTTATGAAGGTTGATCGGATGCCAGATCTGAAGAGCAAACTCGAGAAGGAATTGAGGTACTACCGTGCGGCAAACGAAAGACTCATGAGGGAAGTGAAAAACCTCAATGAGACCGTTCTTTCTAATGAAAGTCTGAAGAAAAGGATTGAATCTGACAGAGAGGATTCAAACATAATAATTGATCTCTTAAGGAGGCTGTTTGATGAAAAGAAATGATGTTGAGATTCTTTCTGGTATACTCAAGCTTTCCGCGGAGGAAGAACGGGAGATCAGCCGAAATCCAGAAGAATACAGCGCTGTAATCGACAGCATAATACGTGAGGTTAAAAAAAACGCCGATCTTACGCAAAAAAAACTTAGCCTTATGTCCCAGTACGCGAGCCTGAACTATTTCATTTACGATCTGTTCATGTCGACGCACGAAAACGCAATAATAATAGGCGCCCTTAATGCTGAGGCAAAAATAAGGGGAACAGATCTGGGAAAAGACGCAGATCAAAAGATAAAAAAGATTCTTGATCGTTATCTTATGATCGATCCAACATTTGGTGTCAAGGAACGTGACAGTGTCAAGAGAATTAACCCATGAACTCACAGATTCATGTTTCAATTGCAATGAATCATCCCCGGATCGATAAATAAGGCGAATGCTGTCAATTTTTATGGGGCGGAGGAAATAAGATAGTTCTGCAAAAATAATTTCATACCAGGAGCGCATAACGATAGCATGACAATAGGTCCGGAAGAGATCTCAAAACTCCTCAAGATAGACGGTTTCCTCAAAAACTTTACAATCGAGGTAAAGGAGGCTTCTAACGGAAGGTTTGTGATAGAGATGCCGCTTGAAGAGAAGGTTATGAGGATTGGAGGAATTATGAATGGAGGCGCAATAATGGCCCTGTGCGACCTTGTCGGTGGTCTTTCAATTATGACAAAGGATGATGTTCTCAATCAGGTGACTGTGAACATAGACGTGAATTTTCTCAGGCCAATCGCAAAGGGGCCTGTGAAAGCAGTGGGAGAGAGCGTGCGAATAGGTAAGACCATCGGTTACTCCGAGATGGTTATATATGATGGAAATGGAGAGGAGTGTGCAAAGGGATCGGGAAACTGGTTCCTCTTCAGGTAAATACATTATGAACGATCGTGGCATCCTCCCACGGATATCGCGATGGGTTTCCCGTTTCAACGGTCGGATTTGCTCTTGCGGGTATTGATCCAATCTCTAAGGGCGTATATTCGGGGAAGCCATTTATCTGGATGAAAAGCACAGATACTCCTCCAGCAAGAGTTGTGCATACATTTAAAACACATTTTGGAAGAATTGCAACACCGGTGTGTTATGATCTTGATTTCCCATATTTCCGCAAGATAGCATCCCTAGATGGTGCATCCATAATCATCAATCCATCGCTTATACGGAATACATTACATGGGATGTGGCAGCTTTATGTCGCCGCCAGATCTCTGGAAAACAGGCTAAATGTGGTTTCTACAAATTCAATCTCCAATCCATTCAACTGAAATTCAGTAATAGCATGCCGATTCAGGGATAGCCATGGTGTGAGAATAAACATCAAAAGCTGTAAAAACGTTAATTTTGTCGCTTCGATCGATAGTGAAGTGATTTCTTTGATGGTGGATCAGCGCATCAAAGAGGATCTTGTACGATACTCATTCCGGGGCAATTCGGTTGATGATCTCTGAAACTATCTCAGGGTGCGTTACCTGTGGAATGTGTCCGGCACCATCAATCTTAAAGAAAAGGCTACCAGGTATCATTTCATGGATCATATTCCCATATTTTAGCGGGATAATATTATCATTTTCCCCCCAGATTACAATGGTTTTAGCCCTGATATTATGAAGATCACCTGGGTCAAGTTTCTCTTTCGCCCTGGAATTGTTGAGCGTGATCTTCTTCATTATGTCTCTCCGGTTGTATCTGCTGATCTTCATTAGCCTGTCTATGAAAGCATCAGAGGCGCCGGTCTCACCGACAGTTGGATTGACTCCTGCACTGTCGACTAGGACGAGATATTCAGGGGAGATGTAACCAGTAACGAGTCTTGCCGCAACCCACCCTCCATAGGAATTCCCTACTAGCGCAAATGGTCTCATCTTCAAATTGTCAACAAACTCAGTTATGAACCTGCACTGGTTATAGATTGAATATTCAATATCGGGTTTCTCAGATCTTCCATGTCCAAGCAGGTCCACCATAAAGAGTTCAAATTTTGGATCAAGATAACTGTTCAGCTTTATCCAGCTATTTCCAGTTCCGCCCAAACCATGGAGGAAAAGTACTGGAAGTTCTCCGGCTCTGTGAAGATATGATATCTTTCCAAGCGATGTCTGTGCAACAAGTCTTTCCATTATAATTCGAGTTAAGCAGTATAGGGCAATAAAAAAATATTTCTAAAAACTAGTTTAAAAATTTTACGCCATCTGAATGATGACGTGAGGTAGATCAACTTATAAACAATTGGACTTCCAATGTCCGTTACCTGATGATTTGCTTGTAAACTCTGAATAATGCATACCTTTGAAACGTGGCAGGCAACTCAATGAGATGCAACTAAGCCTGTAGAAATCTCTGGAAACCGCACAAATAACTTTACTGACATTTTACCGGGGAAAGAAAACGACGTAATACACAGTTTAAATAGCGATGAAATTTAGTGCAAAAAGAAATTTAATAGGTAAAGATAATAGAGAGTGACAAAAAAATACGTATACTTATATGAAGAAGGCAGTAAGGATATGGTAGATCTTCTCGGAGGCAAGGGAGCAGGTCTCGCAGAGATGAGCAACATTGGCATGAATGTTCCTCCAGGTTTTACAATCATTACGGAAGCCTGCAGGGATTATCTTAAAAACTCCAGGTTTCCCGAGGGTATGCTTGATCAGGCATTGAACGCTCTTAAAGAGATAGAGAAGCGTTCTGGCAGGAAATTCGGAGATCAGGTCAACCCTCTGCTTGTATCGGTAAGATCGGGCGCACCAATAAGCATGCCTGGAATGATGGACACCATTCTCAACGTAGGCTTAAACGACATTACAGTGAAGGGACTCGCAAAGCAGACCAACAACATGAGATTTGCGCTGGACTCCTACAGGAGACTTATTCAGATGTTCGGGAACGTGGTTCTTGAAATTCCAAAGGAGGACTTCGAAGAGGTACTGGAAGATGTAAAAACAAGGAATTCCTTGAAGTTTGACAGTGATCTGGGGGAAAATCTATTGAAAGAGGTCATAGACTCTTTCTTCAAGGTTTATAAAAAGCATGGGAAGGTTTTTCCGCAGAATCCTATGGATCAGATGCTACAGGCCATAGAGGCTGTATTCAGGTCATGGAATTCAGATCGTGCCGTCGCTTACAGGGAGATCAACAAGATATCCAATGAAATGGGCACTGCTGTCAACATCGTAACAATGGTTTTCGGGAACATGGGAAACGACTCTGCTACAGGAGTTGCTTTTACCAGGAATCCCAATACAGGGGAACACAAACTCTTCGCTGAGTACCTAACGAACGCACAGGGTGAGGATGTGGTATCCGGTTCAAGAACGCCGAAATCAATAGAGGATCTTGCAAAGGAACTTCCTGACGCATACAGCACTCTTCTGGATTATGTGGAAAAGCTCGAAAAACACTACAAGAACATGATGGACATCGAATTCACCATTGAGCGCGGGAAACTTTACATGCTGCAGACAAGAACAGGGAAAAGAACAGCCAAAGCAGCTGTCAGGATTGCTGTTGACATGGTAAAAGAAGGCATCATCACCAAAAAGGAGGCGATTATTAGGATAACACCGGAAACACTCAATGTAACCCTTTATCCACAGGTAAAGAGCAACGACTCGATCAAACCTCTTGGAAAGGGACTTGCAGCGTCTCCAGGCGCTGCAATAGGAGAAATTATATTTTCATCAGACCGGGCAGTGGAACTTTCCAAACAGAAGAAAAACCTCATCCTTGTCAGGCCAGAGACAACTGCTGATGATGTGAGGGGAATGTCAGTCTCCCGTGGATTCCTCACACAGAAGGGAGGGATGACTTCGCATGCTGCGGTTGTGGCGAGAGCAATGGGAAAACCAGCCGTCGTCGGCGCAGAGGAGATAAGAGTGGACGTTAAGAACAAGACCCTGAAGGCTGGCGACACCATACTAAAGGAGGGGGAGATCATCACCGTAGATGGAACTCTGGGACTGTTCTACAGAGGAGAGATGGAAACAGAATCCTCTGCAAAGACTGTTGAAAACGAGACCCTTCTGACATGGGCTGACGAGTTCAGGACTCTAGGCGTCAGGGCAAACGCAAACACACCTGAAGAGGCGAAGATGGCCAGGGAAAATGGTGCAGAGGGAATAGGACTTGCCAGAACTGAGAGGATGTTCCTTGGCAATGAAAGGATAGGCATAATGAGGTCAATGATTATGAGCAATGATCAGGAAGAGCGGAAAAAATATCTCGACATGCTCCTGCCGATGCAGGTTTCAGATTTCACTGAGTTCTTCTCAACCATGGAAAATTTTCCTGTTATCATAAGATTGCTGGACCCACCACTTCATGAATTTCTGCCAGACAAGGAAGAGGTTCTTACAAGGATGCTGGATCTCCGAAATGTAAGGGACAAAACTCCACAGCAGAAGAAGGATCTTGAGGAACAAGAGAAGATGTTCAGGACAATAAAGGCGCTGGAAGAATTCAACCCAATGCTTGGGTTCAGGGGATGCAGGCTTGGACTTCTGCACCCTGAAATTTACGAGATGCAGACAAGGGCAATAATCACAGCTGCAAAGAATGTCAAGAAACAGGGGAAGAACATATTCCCGGAGATTATGATCCCGCTTGTGGGTCATCCGAATGAGATCAGAATACTCAGGGAAAGGCTTGAGAAAATAGCCAGAGAAACCATAGGCACAGACAAGCTTGACTATAAATTCGGCACCATGATAGAGATTCCCAGAGCCTGCATAACTGCAGATTCCATAGCAAAATACGCAGACTTCTTTTCATTCGGGACAAACGATCTGACCCAGATGACATTCGGCTTCAGCAGGGATGATGCAGAGGGGAAGTTCCTTGCCAAGTATGTGGAAGACGGGATTCTTGAGCAGGACCCATTCTCCTCCGTGGATAAGGCTGGAGTTGGTGAGCTCATGAAAATGGCAGTCGAAAAGGGGAGATCGGCAAGACCAGACCTTGAGATTGGAATCTGTGGTGAACAGGGCGGTGATCCGGAAACCATAGAATTCTGCCACAGGATAGGTTTGAACTACGTATCGTCTTCCCCCTACAGAATACCTGTAGCCAGGCTGGCAGCCGCCAGATCGGCTATCCTGAAGTCCTAATGGAATAGGATGCAAACAGATTGTGCTTGACGTCCCAAGGCTCAGAGGGACGTCGACACTACCATCAAAACAATTATCAGTAAAACAAGAAGTGTCAGCACAACAGAGATAGTTCTTATCTCCTTGGTTAATGCATTGCTGCCAGAATCAGTGTTCCCGTTTCTTCTGGTTATCGCATTTATTTTTCTGAAGAGAAAACCCTCTGCAACAAAAACGTAAGCAATGACAGCAAGAACTATTGCTACCACCAGAACCATTCCGCTCGTGCCTGAAAACAGAGTTTTGTTTCCTGATGCCTCAATTAAAACTACAAGGATTATTCCCAGTATGATTGCAAGACCCCCAGTTGATCTTGAAAACATGATCTGTTTAAACATGCCCTTATGTGTCCTGCCACTCTTTACGGATGCATTGATGGATAATGTCAGGATAAACAACGATAAAAACCATAAAACCCCAAAAAGGGCATGAACAGAAAGAACAACCATGTCTAAAAGATTCATTCGATATGATGGCTTTTTGATATAATAGTTTTGTCGCAAAGCCCATTGAAAGTGGCGGAAATAAAGTGCTGGAAAATAACAGAGAGATTAAGTGTAAAAAAGATGGAATCTACACGGAGAGCGTAAAACACAGGTTCAGTCGAATAAAACAATATATGTTAATCAGAGAGTTCAAGTTCACACTAAATAGGAGGAAAATGAAGCGGTCAAGGATCGTGAAGAGGGCAGAGGAGGCGATATCCGAAACCAGGTATGTGTGATACAGCATCGATGAGATCAGGAAGGATAAGTTCAGGAAACCCGGCAGGAAAAAGCCTTCCAGTGATACGAAATACACAAGGATTACCGATATAAGCTACAGGATATCCTCGAGCATCCTCATGGACGCAATTGAAAAGGATTCCAGATCCGACGGAACATTCCACCTCATTACAAACTGCATGGACATGGACGCATCCGATGTCCTGAGGCGCTATAAATATCAGTCCATGCTTGAGAAGAGTCATGTGCAGATGAAGACATAGTACAGGGTCATGCCTGTACTGTTCAAGCATGTTGAGAGGATTGAGGCTTTCCTCTTCCTGTATTTCATAGCAATGCTTGTACAGGCTCTGGTAGAGAGAGGTGTCCGCATGAACATGAAGGCATCTGGCACAGACAGCATTCCACTCTACTGGGAGGAACGTGAATGCACCTCCCCTCACCTCATACATGATATTCTCCAGGTTTGAGGACCTCCTTGCTGAATCATGTGATCATTGACGGCGTGGATGCCAGGTCAATTCACACAGACCTCTCAGATCTGCAGAAGCAGGTGCTGTCTCTCCTGAATATTCCGGAGAAAAGGTTCTGGATCGTTTCAGAATAATTCGAAAAATACACTGTTAGAAAGCGCGGAAAATAAGTTATAATGAATATAATTATGAATAACCTGGGTGACGAAAGATGCCAAAATGAGTTCTTTGAGCCAGATGACTTCCACCTCTGTTTAGGCAATAACACTCACAGGTCATTAGTTAACTTTCTTTCAAACGTCAATAAATCCCATTAAATAGAAATCCCAAAGAGTTGCTTATACAAATTTCAGGATTGTGAAGAGGAGAAATATTATCGTAAGGAAAGGGCTGGAATACTTGAAAAGGTTGAAGGAATTCTTGAGGTCCCGCTCCTTTACAAACAGTGCAGCAAGGAGTAGCAAAGGTACAGATATGAAAGCAACGACAATGATGTATATGGCAGAATTTTCTCCGAGAAAGTAAGGTATAATTGAAAATATCACAAGAAGTACCGCTGAAAAGGATATGCAAACTGCTGAAATTTTCTCAGAATATACCACTGGGAGCATTGGCACTCCAGCTCTCTCATAATCATCCCTGTAGCGATATGCCAGGCTCCATATGTGCACAGGAATCCATACAACGACCAGTGCGAACAAAAACCACGGTAGAAACGAAAAAGATAATGTAATGGTATACCAACCAACCAGTACAGGAAAACCCCCGGAAAACCCGCCAAGTATCACGCTCCATGGAGTCCTTCTTTTTAATAGGTAACTGTAAACAAGGACGTTGTCCGCAATACCGATGGAAATGAATAATGCGGCCATATATTTCCCAAAAGCCAATAGGACAAGTATAGACAAGGAAATCAGAAAAAAGCCCAAGATCAGTCCACTTTGAGGTGAGATGCTTCCGGTTACAAGAGGTCTGTCTCTTGTCCTGCTCATCTTTGAGTCTATGTCCCTGTCTATAAAATTAGTGACTGATTCAGATCCTGCGGATCCAGCGGAGAGAGAAAAGACAGCCAGCAGGACAAGAAACCAGTCTGCAGAGGAACGATTGTCAATAGCAATTATGGCACCAACTGTTCCAACAAAAACCAGCAGAGACCATACCTTTGGCTTGGTATATGTAAAATAAAGGGAAACAGACCTCCTCACATCACTGCCCAATCATCACCAACTACAACATAACTTATCATTCTTCCATAAATAATTTTCGAACCTGTAATATTAGGGTTGGCTTTTTTATAACAATCAACTATTAAATAATGAATTCATATGGTTGAAAGGAATTTATCCAAATCAAGATGGAAAAGAATCCTACTAAGCCCTAAAGATAATATCATAGCTGTTATTGCGTTTATAAGTATTTTTCTAGTGATCGGGCCAATGCTGCCAGGAGTCAGCTGGTTTAGTCTGGGTGATTTCAGTCTTGACATGGTCAATTTTTACCACACCATAATGATCCCTTTTGCGTTCCTCTTAATATTGTATGCATCGGAGCTTCTTGACTTAGGATCAGCGGAAAGAAAGGCAGTAAACATTAGCACATATCCAGTACTGTTCCTCACATTACTGGGGACGGTATTCTTCTATCCTACGAGTACACAGACAGCTGACTACATTCTGCAGGCCATGAGAGATGTCTGGATGCTTATACTTGCGCTCATGTTTTTTGTTTATCTACTTATGATGCCAATAAAGAACAGGCAAAAATTCAAGAGCATATGGGGCGCGTATTTACTCATTGTCATTACAACGTTGTCAGCAGGAATCGCAGCCGTAATGGGAATGATATATGAATATGGAAATCTCTTTGGATTCACCTCGCTTTCAGTTCTTAACAATGATGTCACTGCATGGGGGGGACTCCAAACGTTCCTTGGAAACCTTGTGACTTCTCACTCACATGAAATGCTGCCGGCGGTGATGGGAGGAATAGTTGCACTGGCTGCTGTCACTTTTGGATACGAAAAACTGTCGGGATTCAAGCGAAATGCAGTAAACCTTGGGATGCTGATTGCGTTTTTCGGAACCATTTCTTTCACATATCTATACCTGATCTCGTCATTCGGAACCTACGTGATACCGACGATTGCACCGTTTGGCCCTGGAGGTATGAACGGGCTAGCCCTTGATGACTCACAAACAGGAATAGTGGGCTGGGGAGCACTTATATCCATTTTAGGTCTTTATTATGTCCTGTCAAACAAGCCAACTGATCGTTTGGTCCAGCTCTCAGAGTTGCTTACGTGGATTGCCACTATGGCTGTTATGATAGGTGTTGGTTATGCAATGGAATTCAACGAGGCTTACTACGGTTTTGGATCGCCTGGAACACCTCCGAATGGAGGAATTGGCTATCAGTACGACATGGCATTCACTGACGGTCATTTGCTGTTTGCATTCTTCTTGATGCCTCTACTGGCCGGAATAATTTTAATGCTAATCCACTACGTAAAGGGCCATGAAACGGAGAAGAGGATAATCGTATATTTCATAGGGGCAGGCACTGTGATAGGGGCTTTCGGACTCCTTGCCTACGTTTTGACACTTTACTGGATAGTCGAGGCAATAGGCTTGGCGTTGCTGATAATCGCTATAATTCTTATCACTGTAACATTAGGCAGGTCAAAATCAGACAGAGTCGAGGAAGCAACTGATGTTAATCCTGTAATTTGAGGAATCATGTTCCTCTGATTTTTTTGTAGAAGCAATGAAAATTCCTTTGATATCCCGTAAATCATTGCATCTATTCCTTTTATCTTGTACAGAAGGGACTGATAGGAGTATTTTTACCTCAATATTGGATGTTCCTGTAATCAGGATAATGTTAGGAAGTTTTATTGCTGAAGCTCGATACACCCAGAATCAAAAATGAAAATGCTTGGTGGTAGGAATTCATGAATTTCAGTTCGGTCCGTAATTACCTTATGTTAAACAAGAGGGAACTGTGGTCTGTATCAATCGCATCCATGATCAGGTCCATAGGAATCGGTATGAGCTGGCCATTTCTTGCCATATTCCTGAACGTTGAACTGCACATTCCTATCTATATCGTTGGCCTTCTGTTCACCGTTTCCACACTTAGCTCCATAGCTTTCAGTATCATCGGGGGAGGCCTTTCTGATTATCTTGGGAGAAAAACGATGCTGTTGATTGGCAGTGTGATAGGAGCACTGATATATGGCGGCCTTGCCTTCCTGATATTCCATTCGTATCCTGTAATACTGGTCGAAATACTATTTGTGTTCTCATCTATTTCTGGTGCAATTGTTTTCCCTGCAGCATCTGCACTTGTTTCGGATGTCACTGAGGAATCCGAGAGAACCATGGCCTACAGCATCTACAGAATAATGTCTAATGTGGGATGGGCTATCGGGCCACTTACAGGCGCGTTCGTATATGATTATGGGATGTACATCATCTTCATTATACTCTCCATCACAAACGTGCTCCAGTTCATCGTCATATTGCTCTATATTAGCAGGAAGAAAAAGAAATCCGGAAGGTTGAGAGCCAGAGGAAATTTCCTTTTCTACGACAAGTACCTGTTCGCATTCTCCATAGGGACTTTTATGGTGACAATACTGTCCTCGCAGTTTTCAGTGACCCTGCCTGTTTACTCAGACAAGGCTATAGGTATACCCGCCTCAAGCCTTGGATACATATATGCAGTCAACGGTACAATAGTTGTAGCAGGCCAGTATCCCATGTCATGGATAATGAGGAGAGTATCTGACATCAAGGTGATGATGGTGGGATCGCTCTTTTACTCCATTGGATATGTTCTTGTAGGGTTTTCCGGCACTCTGCTTGATCTCATGATCGACATGGTTCTCATTACCGTAGGTGAGAATCTCACAAGTCCAGGGATGAACTCTGTAGTTTCCAAGATTGCCCCTTCGGGAAAAACCGGCATATACATGGGGTTCCTTGGGATGGTAAATTCTACGGGCAGGGCCATAGGGCCGTCACTTGGATCCGTATTCCTGTTTCTGTACGCATACAACGGTCCAGAGGTATGGCTATCTTTATGCTCTTTTGGGCTGATAGCAATCATGGCACTAAGCATAGCGGGCAAAATGATATATTCAAGGCAGCTGAATGCACCTGAACCTGGTACTTCCTGATGACCTCACGGTATTCTCAAGAGAGACTTATCCCAGATGAATGTAGTATATTATTAAAGAAATCAGGAACAGGAAACCTATAAATGAGTTCGCTCCCAGAAATGAGAATCTTATGCTCTTTGGATCGTCAGGCTTAAGCGTGAGATGCTGGATGATAATCAGGAAGAGAATCACCGCCAGTATGATATAATAGAAGATGGAATGAATATACAGTACCAGTGAAACAAATGCCAGAGCTGTAAAGAAATGAACAACTGACGAGATCGTTACGCTCTTCCCGATCCCGTATCTCGTGACAAGGGTCTTGAGACCGTTTTTTTCATCTGTCTCCCTGTCAGGTATAGTATATATGATATCAAAACCCGAGATCCAGAGGGAAGCTGCAACAAATACTATGTATATTTCCGGAGTTGTAGGTATTCCCGGTAATATGGAGACATAACCACCAAGGACACCAATGCCTATGATCGATCCCATGTAAAAATGTCTCCATGGAGTATATTTTTTGAGTACCGGATCAGAAAGGAACAGAACCAGAACAACAGGCGACAGATAGAGAACAAACCTGTTTATCAGGAATGCCGATATCTCGAACAGGGCTGCAAAAATAATGGTTAGCTGGACTGCAGTGGAGGTCTTCAGGGCCCCGGTAACAAGCGGCCACCCTTTCTTCCTTGGATTTATCAGATCGTATTTTCGACCGATTATCCTGTTGAGGGTCATCGCCGTGGCTCGGGCAAAGATTGCCGCAAGAGTGATAAGGATAAATTTGATGGGGTCGTAATTTCCAGCGGATGCTATGACTGCACCACTCCAGACAAATGGAAGATCGAAAACAGTGTGTTCAAACTTTATTAATTCGAAAACATCCCTGAACCTGATCAAAGTCCAAATCTCCTCCACTTGTCCTTGACCATTCTGTCGACATCATCAGACATCTGGAGAACATCGGGCCATGTTCTTTCATATCCTTCAGAAGGCCCTTTCCTGGTGGCATCAATACCCATCTTTGAACCATAGTTCATTATTGGAGAGGCATGATCAAGACTGTCGGTTACAGTTCCTGGTATGATAATGACATCCCTGTCTGGATCTATGCGGGTGGACATGGCCCATAGAAGCTGTTTCCTGTCATGTATGTTGATATCGTCATCCACCACAACGACAATCTTTGAAAACATGAGCTGTCCCATCCCCCAGATGGCAAACATGACCTTCCTGGCGTGACCGGGATATCTCTTGTGTATGGAGACTGCAAGTATGTTGTGGAAAACACCCTCCTCAAGCGTGTTCATGTCCACAACCTCAGGAAGCTGAGTCTTGATGACAGGAAGGAACATCCTCTCTATTGCTTTGCCTATGATGACATCTTCATGCCAGAGCTTTCCTACTATTGTGGTTGGGTATACCTTGCTTTTTCTCTCTATGGTTCTCTTTATATGAAAGACAGGAAATTCAGCTTCAAGTGAATAATAGCCTGTGTGATCACCGAACGGCCCCTCAGTTCTTGTCTCTGAGGGATCTATATACCCTTCCAGAACAATCTCGAAATTGTGCGGATATTCGAGGTTAACTGTCTGCCCCTTCACGAGATCAAGTCTCTTCTTGGCAATCATTCCCCTGAATGAAAATTCATCCAGGCCATCAGGAAGAGGGGCTACCGCCGAGAACATTGTCAGTGGGTCTGTTCCTATGACCACTGCCACATCCATTTTTTCGCCTCTTTCCCGATTGCTCAGGAAATGCTGGGATCCGCCTTTGTGTATGTGCCAGTGCATTCCTGTAGTCTCAGAATCATAGACCTGCATCCTGTACATTCCCACATTCTTCACCCCTGTCACGGGATCCTTGGTTATGACCAGCGGCAGTGTGATGAACTTGCCAGCATCCTGCGGCCATGTCCTGGTGATCGGATACCTTGATATGTCAACCTTTTCCGGGATCTCATATCCGCCGCCGATTCCGCCTGATATCTTTGGCCTGACCCCGCTGAGTTCCCTGAATAGTTCGATCCCTCTTGAGATCATTGATTCATTGCTGTCAGGCGGCCTTACCAGGTTACTGAGTCTAACCCCAATATCATAGGGTTTGTCTCCCAGTATGGTATCCATCTTCTCCTGAGTCGAGAATATGTTCCCAATTGCAGGGATCGAGCTGCCCCTGACATTCTTGAAAAATAACATCCTGCCCTTGCCTATTCTCTCCTCTTCGCTCATGATATGGGTGAGTTCAAGATCTGGATTGACCTCGTCCTCTATCACCACCAGATCGTTCTTCTTCGAAAGATATTCGATGTAGTCGTGCAGGTCTTCAAACAACATGAATCCATATAATTCGCTGGAATTTTATCTTTCCGTGCGCTCATGGAGAAAAGCACTTACAGAAAATCAATGTGCACATTATTTGAATTCTATACAACTCATAACTGGAAGCTCTGGACCTTCAGCATGCTTTCGTCTATGTTTTTCTTTATTTCAGGGGAAGGTTCAAGCATAGGGATCCTGTAACCTCCCTTAGTTCCGAATGACCTGTAAAGAGCATAGTAGTAGCCAGAGGGGAATCTTGCAGAATTCAGTGCATCCATGAACGGATCAACACCACCTATCTGTGCGTTTGTTGCGTCTCTTATGGAACCATCGACAAACCTGTCCCTGACAGAGAGAATAATCTTTGAAATATTGGAAATACCGCAAACTCCGCCATCGCAGCCCAGCGAGAGCGAAGGAAGGAGCAGATCATCCTGTCCCTGAAAAACCTGAAAATGATCAGGCCTGTTCTGAACCATTTTTGAGAAATATCTCATGTCCGCTGAACTGTCCTTTATTCCAGCAAGATTGCTGAATTCACCAGCCAGCATGGCCGGCAAAGATTGAGGAATGTATGATCCGCTGAGCTGAGGAATGTTGTATAGGTAAAATTTCATGGGCACGCTGGAAAGGAGGCGAGAGAAATAAGCCCTCATCTCCTCCATACCAGGGATAATGTAATATGGGGGCATGACAACTCCTGAATAGCAGCCCAGATCGTTTGCCAGCTTTGACATCTCGAGGGATTCACTGTAATTGGCTGAACCAACCCCTGCAAAAATTTTGATATCGGTTTTACTGGCCACAAACTCCAGGAACTTCTTCCTTTCTGCAAGACTTAGCCATGGAAAAAGGCCTGTTGAACCAAGTGGAAATATGCCGTCCACCTTGAACTCCGCCAGTCTGTTGAGAAGTTTTTCTGTAAGCTGGTAATCAATCTCACTCTTTTCGTTGAATGGCGTCATCATCGGAGTTATAATCTGAGGTCTCATAGTTATGCAGTTCACGATTGTAGATAAGTGTTTACAGTTTGAGAATCATGCTAGAGCATATGTTCAGGAACCTGTTTTTTTAACCTCATGGATGATCTTCGCGTACTGATAGCTGTTTACAACCATCTCCTTCTCAAGCCAGCCACGGCGGGCAATTGCCGTTGCAAACATGAGATACCGCATTTCCCCTGCACTGTGTGATCCACTTCCTAGTGTGAACTTCAGTTTATATTCCCTCGCCCTCTTAACCAGGTCAAACGGGAGATCTGATCGTTCCGGAAAACCATTTATTTCAAGCAGTACATTGCTATCGCTGCAAGCCTGGAATATCCTTTCCATATCCATAGGATAACCTTCGTGTCTTCCTATTATTCTGCCCGTGGGATGAGCGATTCCAGATAAGAGTCCAGACTCTATTCCTCTGACCATTCTTCTGGTATTCTCTGCGGCATCAGTGCCTGCCTTATCATGCATTGAACCCAGGACAAAATCAGCAGATTTCAGGACATCGGCTCCCTCTCGGAGACTTCCATCAGGGCCTATCTCAACCTCGAGACCCATCAGTATTTTCAATGATCCGGAATCATTGATCTTTCTGATTTTTTCAATGAGACTGGACTTAATGTGGGATCCCTTTTCAGTTCCCGTTTTGGCTTCTTCTGAACCAATCATTACTGCAATGTAATCAAGCTTGTTTCTTAATGCAGCTTCCACAATCTCTTCAAGTGTACTCCTGCCACCAGATTCAGTGATGTGGCAGTGCATGTCTCCTCTGACATCCTCGTATCCGATTAGTTTAGGAAGATTGTGGGCCATTGCAGACTCTATCTCGCCCATGTTCTCCCTGAGTTCGGGCTCGATCCAGGACATTCCAAGACCATGATAGACTGAAATCTCGTCAGATCCTGCAACCTGCATGTCTCCCTTGAAGAGACCATACTCATTGAGTTTCATTTCCCTGTTATTTGCAATGTCCCTGAGCCTTATGTTGTGGTTTTTGCTGCCTGTGAAATACTGCAGGGCAGCGCCAATGGACCCCTTTGGAAACAGCCTGAAATCGCAGTTTAGTCCGTTCTTGAGCAGAACAGTCATCTTTGAGGGGCCCTTGTTTATTACTGCATCGATTTCAGGCTGATTGGCAAACAGGTTCATCGAATCTGCAGGCTTATCTGAAACCGCAAGAATATCGATGTCTCCAACAGTTTCACGCATTCTCCTGTAAGACCCGACTATCTCAACACTGGTAAAGAGCCTGGAATCCATAAGCTTCTTTCTCAGTTGGATGACATCATCATAGACATCAGCCAGAAACATTCTCTTCGATCCGGACTGCAGGTATGCCCTCACTGACTTTTCAAGGTTAGATTCAGTCTTCCCTCCAAAACCGGGCAGGCCGGAAATCTTCTTCTCTTCAATAGCCTTCATGAGATCTTCCACGTTTCTGATCCCAAGGTTCAAATAAAGCGCAAAAATCTTTTTTGGTCCAAGTCCCTGGATCTTCTTCAGAGACTGGAAATCTATGGGATATTTCTTCTTCAGATCAGAGTATTTGTCAATCTTTCCATGCTCTATGAACTGGGCTATCTTCTTCTCAATGGCATCGCCGACACCGTCAATGTCGCGCAGTTTTCCTCGCCTGTAGATGTCAGTTAGATCTTCTCCCAGAGCCAGTATTGAAGCCGAAACTTTTCTGTATGCCAGAGACTGCCATCTGTTCCCCTCCAGATCTTCCATGTCAGCCATTTCGTCAAATATCCCAGCAATTTCCTGGTTGATCATGAACTGCAGAGAACATACAAAAATAATTACTTTGCCGAATATCTGAAGGTGAAACGAAAGACCTGAACCACAGGTAATAATCTGAAATTGGATTTTGGGGACTGGAAAAGATGCAAAAATAATATACTATTAAGACCTTTTAAATCATGAATTCGAAAATAAAGAAAATAGACATTCTGGAACTTGGCGACAAGAGCAAGGAAAACTCCTCCCCATGGAGTTCTACAATTTTGCTTGTCAGATTGACCAGCAGTGATGGCCTGGTAGGTTACGGGGAAGCACCCACCACATTCATGACTTTATCTGTAAAAGAGAGTATGAAGGAGGTGTCAAGAATTTTTCAGGATGCGGATTTCTTCAACATAGAGAAGAATTTAAATGATTTTTACAGAAACTCATTCTACCTGACAAAATCTATGCAGGACACCGCTGCTCTGAGCGCCTTCGAGATTGCGAGCTGGGATCTTATAGGAAAACAGTTCGGTACTCCAGTATACAACATGATAGGCGGGAAGATGAGAGACAAGATAAGGGCTTACGCAAATGGATGGTACTCGGACTGCATTACACCAGAAGATTTTGTCACTGCAGCCAGGAAAGCACAGGCGATGGGATTCACAGCACTCAAGTTCGATCCATTTGGATCGAATTACGACCAGATGCCGCCACAGGGACTCAAGTATGCCGAATCAATAGTTTCCGCTCTAAGAAACGAGTTTGGAGACAGGATGGATCTGCTCATTGAATGCCATGGCAGATTCTCGCTCAGGGCCGCGATAGATCTTGGAACTGCAATGGAAAAATACGGGGTCTTCTTCATTGAAGAACCACTTCATCCGGAATTCGAGCATATTCTGCCTGAACTCAGGAGGCATATAAAGGTACCAGTGGCACTGGGCGAAAGACTGCTCAATAAGACTGATTTTGCGAGGGTCGTAAGCGCTGGAAGCGTTGATGTGATCCAGCCAGATCTTACAAATTCACTGGGAGTACTTGAGGCCAAGAAGATAGCTGCAATTGCTGATTCATTCGGTGTTGCAGTTGCTTATCACAATGCATTTGGGCCAATACAGACTGCTGCCACCCTTAACGTTGACTATTCCATCAGGAACTTCCTGATACAGGAAAGTTTTGAACAATTCTGGCCTGAGTGGAAGAAGAAAGTAGTAAAGTCCGGATACAGATTTGACAAAGGATACCTGCTTCTAGATGGGAAACCGGGGATCGGTGCTGAGGTTGACGAAAAGCTGATAGAAACCCAGATGCTGGATGGAATGGAACCATTCGATCCGACTGAACCTCCATGGGTTGTTTCAAACACGTTCTCAAAGGCCCCGAAATTCGAGTGAAACGGAGAATGAAATTACGTCGCATGTCATAAAAAACTATGGAGAGATTGATACCGACAACCATGGACGTGATCTGCTTGATTCTCTCGAGCTGGCACTAAACAAACTTACACCATCAAGTGTGATGGAGAAAGCAACCAGGGATATTCGCACAAGGTTGCGGCCAGGAAAAACGTTTGTTATTGGGTTTGGTAAAGCCTCACTGGGAATGTATCAGGGGATCAGGAAGAACATTGGAACGCATGTCGAACACAGTTCAGTGATTATTCCGGAAAACCTTCAGGCTGGGATACAGGACACAGGTCTGAGGGTACTGAGAGCACCTCATCCACTCCCGGACAACAGGACCGTTGAAGCTTCCCGTTCCATCGTTGCAGCACTTGGGAGACTTGGAGAAGATGATAATGTGATAGTTCTCGTTTCTGGCGGTGCATCATCACTTTTCGAGATACCGGCAGGGGATATCGATATAGATTCCATCAGTTATATAACATCTGCCATGATGAACAGAGGATCTGACATATACGACCTGAATAGAATGAGGCAGGTGATGTCATCTGTAAAGGGGGGAAAGCTTGCATCACTCCTCTGGCCTGCTAATGTTATGGCATACATTATTTCAGATGTACCCGGTGATGATCCTGCACTGATCGGTTCTGGACCGATCACGTTCACAGAGGTCAAGAAAGATGAAATCAGGGCAATAATTGAGAAATATCGGCTTGCAGACGATCCAAGAATCATGAAAATCGAAGGGATGTTTGACTATCAATTTCCCAAAAAAGCCTGTTTCAGAAAAATCCACCTGAAAATTGTGCTCAGGAATCATGATTTCGTAAGGGTAATTGCATCATCACTTAGAAGGAAAAACAGCAGGGTGCTTGATATAGGCTCGGGACTTGGAGGAGATGTGCAGGACGTGGCTTCAGGACTCTCGGTCTCAATGGAAAAGCTTTCCGATCTGTTTGAAAAGGAGACCTGGTTTGTGGGTGGCGGTGAAACCACTGTTAACGTCAGGGGAAACGGAAAAGGCGGAAGGAACCAGGAACTGGTGGTGAGGTTCGCAAACGAGATGTCATCAAGAGGGAGAGATTATGCATTCATGTCTGCAGGAACAGACGGCATAGACGGTAGCAGCGATGCAATGGGGGGGATTGTCTGTGACAGCGCGTTCAGAAAAATAGATCCTGGTCAGGTGACTGCATACCTGAAAAATAACGACACAGGCACACTTCTAAAGATTAAGAACATGGCAATGATTAGTGGCGCAACTGGAAACAACGTTTCAGACGTTTTTGCAGGTTTTATAGGCAGAAAGAAACGGTGAGGGCATGAACGGATCTAAAATAGTGGCTACGGTAGGACCGGCGAGTGATTCTGAAAGCGTGATAACGAAATTGCTGCACAACGGAGTATCAACGCTCAGGATCAACACTGCACACATTGAGTCAGGATACATAAAGAGGATTTCGGATACGGTAACCAGAATCAATGAGTATGAAAAAAGCTTCATGTCGGTACTCGTTGATCTGAAGGGTCCGGAGCTCAGGACTGGCGAATTTCCCGGTGGGCAGAAGATCATAGAGTACGGGAAAGTTTACACCATTGGATCAGAAGGGTGCGATATTGCAGTGAACTATCCTGATGTGCTGACAGGTCTTTCAAAAGACGACAGGATACTGATCAGTGATGGCCGGGTCAGTATGTCGGTTATTTCATCAAACGGAAGAGAAACGAGCGCAAAGGCAATGACCGCAGCCACAATAAGGGACAGAAGCAGGATAAATGTCCCGGGAAAAATTCTGGATCTGGGCATTCTAACCGAGAGGGACCGCAGTTTCATAGACGAAGGCATTGCAAACGATGTCGATTTCTTTGCACTTTCATTCGTTCAGAAGAAGGAGAATGTAATAGATCTGAGAAGAACCCTGCTTGGAGAGAAAAGCAGCGCCCACATAGTCTCGAAGATAGAAACAAAATCAGGGCTGCAGAACATATCCGGCATTGCAAAGGTCTCAGACTGGATAATGGTTGCAAGAGGAGATCTTGGAGTTGAACTCCCGCTAGAGGAAGTAACCATGGCTCAAAAAAGCATTATAGTCGAGAGCCATAAGTTCGGTGTTCCCACCATAGTTGCGACGCAAATGCTTGAGTCAATGGTGAACAATTCAACTCCGACAAGGGCTGAGGTTTCTGACATCACCAACGCCATAATGGACAACGCGGATGCCCTGATGCTTTCAGAAGAGACAGCTATCGGAAAGTACCCTGTCGATGCAGCATCCTACCTGAACAGGGTGGCCCAGTATGTGGAATCAAAGGTAAAGGAATTTCCAGAACCTGTGGAATTTCTTGGGAACAACGTTGCTTTCTCAATTGCAAAAGCCGCAAAGATGGTCTCAGACAGCATCTCTGCTGACGGAATCCTAGTTTTCACAAAGACAGGATCAACTGCAAGGATGATTTCAGCAGTCAGACCCCACTCAACTATCTATGCGGCCGTGACTGACCGATCCCTGGCCAGGAAACTGAACCTGCTGAAGGGGATGGTGCCAATAATGATGCCAGGAAGTTTTGAGGGCACAAGGAGCCTCAACCAGGTTATGGACTACATATATCAGGAAAACACGATAAAGTTCGGATCAAGGGTCGTTGTCACATCCGGTTCACCATATTTCCTGTTCGGAGGAACTACAGACATGAGGGTACTGACAATCGGTGATTATGTAGGAAGGGGTTACGCAACCGGTAAGAAAGTAACCGGAAAGTACATGCCTGATGGCACAGGCGAGATAATAGTTTCAGAAAGATTTTCCAAAGACCTGCTGCAAAGAAAAGGAACAAAGGCCATGATCATCATGGAAAGAATACTTGCAGATGACATTGAAACGATTTCAAAGACAGGAATCACAGTAGTGCAGTCCGCAAGATTCGTCAGGGACCTGAAGGATGAGGAAGAGATAATGATAGATCCCGGTACTGGCGTCATAGTCTCCAACAGCAGATCAGAAGAGGTCCCGCCTGAATGACCTGAAAGTCACTGTCTTCCCGGAGAAGTCCACATAAACGTTCTTCAGTTTCACATATTCCTCTATGCCATAGCGGCTGCCTTCTCCCGCCTGTCCGGTCATCCTGAAACCCGTATGATATCCCTGGCTGGATTCCGGTCCCGGCATGTTCACATACAGCTCTCCGAACCTTATTCTTTCAGCCGCCTGCAACATTATATTCTGGTTCTCTGTGAAAAGATAAGACGCAAGCCCGTACTTGGAATCGTTTGCCTGATCCATCATCTCATCAAAATTTGAAACCTTCCTCACGCCTATGATCGGTCCGAAAATTTCCTCCTGGAACAGTTCAGACTCCTGATCTATGTCCTCCATCACAGTGGGTCTGAAGTAAAAACCCTTCCCGAAACTACCAGCCACTCGTGCCTTCCCGCCTCCAAAGACTAGCTTTGATCCGTTTTCCACAGCATCCTTCACGAATTTTTCTGCAGATTCAAGGGCATCATTGTTGATCAGCGGACCAATATCAGCTTCCTTTGGATCGCCAACCTTTAGCCTCTTCACAACCTCAAGAAACCTTGCCATGAATGGCTCGTATATATCCTCATGAACGTAAAGCCTCTCAGCAGCTATGCATGATTGCCCGGCATTCCAGTATTTTGCCCAGATAAGCGTACGGACAGCGTTCTCAATGCTTGCATCTTTCCACACCATATAAGGCGCTTTACCTCCAAGTTCCAGTATAAGCTTTGCCATATTGGCTGTGGCATGCTGCATTATTCTCTGTCCGGTGGCAGTGGATCCGGTCATGGTTATCAGGGACACCTTTTTGTGGGAAACAATAAAGTCTCCTATCTCGCTTCCCTTTCCTGTTACCAGGTTCACAACGCCATTTGGAAATCCAGCATCGGCAAAGGCCCTTACAATCCATGCAGCAGTGAGAGGCGTGTCAGAACTGGGTTTCAGGACTACTGTATTTCCGGTGAGAAGGGCAGGAGCTAGTTTTCTTGCAACCATTCCAACCGGGAAGTTCCATGGCGTAAGCGCCACAACAACACCGTAAGGAATTTTATATTGGAATATTCTTCTTTCATCAGTGTCACCTTCAACCACATCACCCGTAATTTTCCTCTCGAAACCAGCGTAATACCGTATCTGATCAAGGGCTCCTTCTACCTCCTCCCTCGCCTGAATGGCAATCTTGCCATTCTCATTCATGAGGAGATGTTCCAGTTCAGTCCTATATTTTTCTATCATGTCCGCTGCCTTAAGGATCAGTTTCGATCTCTCTTTTGATCCCAGCTTGTACCAGGGTTCGAAAGCGGACTCTGCAGCATCTATTGCCTTCGACACATCATCCTTCGTTCCAGCGGGAAAATCCTCCATGACAATTCCGGTGCTCGGGTTGATCTTTTTTAGAACATTTCCATTGGACGAATCAACCCATTCACCATCTATGAACATCTTCATAATTTCAAAGTACGCTATAGCATATCTATTTTATGAACGCGAACTAATGCACCACATTATCCAGGTTCAATGAACGGATCCAGGAAATAAAAATGAACTCAGGCTTTTGAAACTAGAAAATAGATGGACGCAATATTTATTCCCGCAATCCTGTTGTATAAGTAACAGGAACGGGACTTAGTGATCAGATGATAGTTGTTATGAATCATATAGGTGTAAAAGATGAGTACAGAAAGGCATTCGAGGACACATTTGTCAATAGAGCACATCTGGTTGAACATATGCCAGGATTTATCAAAAATGAGGTCCTGAGGCCAATCAAGGGAGAGAAATACATAGTGCTGACATACTGGGAGTCCATTGAGAATTTTGACAGATGGACTGAGAGTGAGGAATTCAGGAAGGCCCACAGGCAATCATTACTGCCGGCGGATGCCATTACAGATAATCGGGTCACCGTACATGAGGTATTTTCAACGACTTAGCACTTCAGGATAAAATATGGAGTCCAGGTGTGATCGTAGAAGAATTCACGGATTATTTAAGGTATGACCTCCCTTCCCGGTTTCCGTAGGGATCTTCCAACTTCAAAGGATGCTGGAGGGAATTCCCGATCACAATGTCAAGTCTGCAGTTTCTCCAGTCACTTTGTTTATCCATCATAGAACTCCTTTGCAGAAGAACGATTCACTAAAAGTACTTCAGTTATTATATGCGTATGTCTATTCCCTTAATGTAAAAATATGTGGGACTTCGTATCCTTTGCCCCCCTGAGGGTAAGTTTTGCTGGAGGCGGCACGGACATACCTCCATATGTTGAAAAATACGGAGGATCTGTGCTGAACACGACAATTGACAGGGGAGTCATGGTGAAATACAAGGACGATGGCAAGCCGCTCGAACTCTCTTCCAGGGATTTTCTTCAGAGTTTTACAATGATTTCCGGGCACCATGAACCTTCTTCCTTTGTGGAAGAAATCGGTGAAATATTCGCTGAAAATGGAATCAGAACAGGAAGGGTACTGATAAGCAGCGATGTGCCGCCCGGATCAGGACTCGGATCCTCAAGTGCCCTGCTGGTTTCATTACTGAATCTCATATCCGAAATTAAGAAAAATGGATGGGACAGGAGTGAGGTTGCGAGAATGGCTTATGATTTGGAGAGGAACAGACTCAAAATTGTGCTGGGCAAGCAAGATCCCTATGCTATATCGTTTTCAGGATTCAAGCTTATGGAATTCCCCCCGGGAAAAAGCGAAAAAACAACATTTGCAGAGACCTGGGAATCTGTGAGGAAAATAGAGGAGAGATCTCTCCTTCTCTATACTGGCAGGACAAGGGAAAGCTCGGAGGTGCTAAAAGACCAGGTGAGGAAGTCAAGCACCGGTGATTCTGAAACACTTGCCAGGATGGATGAGCTCAAGAAACTCGCACATGAGATGTGGAATTACATAAGGGAAGGAGATACAGAAAAGTTCATTGAAGGCATCAACAGGGGCTGGAACATCAAGAAAATGCTTGGAAGGAATGTTACAAACGAAAGAGTGGACGGAATAATAAATGCGGCTTTCTTGAACGGAGCCGTAGGAGCAAAACTGCTAGGAGGAGGTGGAGAGGGATTCATACTTCTGATATCAGGCGAGAACCGGCTGGTTGATCTCCAGAGCAAGATGTCTGAATTTTCAGACTTCATAATTAGAATTTCATTTTCTGGAAGATGCTACGTTAAAAACGAATAAAATATTTTTGAGGGTTCAGAAGAACCCAATTAATGAGCTGATCAGGTAGTGGTTCAGCATAAGGGTGACAAACAGGATGGAAATTGTGTTTACTACCTTGACCAGAGGGTTTATTGCAGGCCCTGCCGTGTCTTTTGTCGCATCTCCGACTGTGTCACCTACAACAGCCGCTTTATGTGCATCAGATCCCTTTCCGCCATATTTGCCCTGTTCAATGTATTTCTTTGCATTGTCCCATGCTCCTCCACCGACAGTCATCATGATCGCCAGCGGGAATCCGCCAAGGATGACTCCCAGCAGGAGTCCGCCAACAGCCAGAGGACCAAGTATGAATCCAAGAAGAAGCGGAGTGGCTATTCCTATTATGGCAGGTAGAGCAAGCTGATGCAGAGCTTCTCTAGTAACTATATCCACAGCCTTTCCGTAATCAGGCTTTGAAGTGCCATTCATTATTCCCTTGTCAGAAGAAAACTGCCTCCTGACCTCTTCAACTATTTTGTATGCTGCCTTTCCAACTGCATCCATCAGGAAGGATGTGAAGAAGAACGGCAGGAGTGCACCTATTAATAGCCCTACGAGGACAAGTGGATTGTCTATCTGAACTGTTGGAAAAACAGATGCGATATCTATCTTGAAGGCTGCAAACAGTGTAAGCGCGGCAAGGAGTGCACTACCAATGGCATATCCCTTCGTTACTGCCTTGGTTGTGTTCCCAACTGCATCCAGTGGATCAGTCACCTCATTCCTCGTCTTCTCATCAAATCCACACATTTCGGCTATTCCACCTGCATTGTCTGTAATCGGGCCGTATGAGTCAATGGATATTATTATCCCAGTGGCTGAAAGCATTGAGGCTGCTGCAACAGAAACACCATAGAGACCGAACAAGGGGTTGTGTAGATAATAAGAAGTCAGTCCATAGGAAAGGATGATTCCTGTAGCTATCACTACACCAGGGATCAGCACAGCCTGAAGCCCATAACCAAGACCAGTAATGATGTTCGTGCCGGTTCCAGTAGTTGAAGCCTTTGCAATTCTTGCTACGGGTGAATATCTTTCCGAAGTGTAATATTCTGTGACGTAGACTATTATTAGCATTATAATTGATCCAATCAGAGTATCAACAAATATTGCCACATTGTCATTCATCAGGTAATAGTTAGCTATGAAAAATCCGATCTCTGAGAGCACGATAGTGACAATGAGACCTTTGTACAGGGCACTCATTATTCTCTGACCCTCACTCTTTCTGACGAAGAATGTTCCGACTATTGTCGTCAATATGGCAATTCCACCTAGAACCAGTGGAAATATTACTGCAGCACTTGTGATATCTATTCCTGCTGCTATGGGAATAGACTCACCGAGAAGGAATGCAAGGAGCATTGATGCCAAGGCTGTAACAACGAAGGTCTCAAAAAGATCAGCTCCCATCCCAGCACAGTCACCCACGTTGTCTCCAACGTTGTCAGCAATTGTTGCAGGGTTTCTAGGATCATCTTCCGGGATACCAATTTCTATCTTGCCCACAAGATCTGCGCCTACATCTGCACCCTTGGTGAATATTCCCCCGCCGACTCTAGCGAAAAGGCTAACTAGTGAAGCTCCAAATATGTATCCTACCATTGGCACTGGGCTTTTGTAAAGCATGTAGAACACAACCAGTCCAAGGAGTGCAAGTGAAATGACACTCAATCCGGTCACACTTCCGCCCCTGAATGCTACCCTTAACGCTGGATTAAGTCCCTGTTTTGACCTTATAGCACACCTGACATTGGATCTGATGGATATGTTCATACCAATCAGTCCCGCCAGTGCGGATCCAATAGATCCAACAAGGAAGCCTACTGCCAACTGCCAGGATTCTGTATGCTGACCACCAGCATAGAATGCCAGAAAGATCACTATTGCGATCACAACAGCGAACGAAAAGATCGCAGTATACTGCCTTTTCATAAATGCGTTAGAACCATCTTTTATGTAATTTGAAATCTGGAGCGGCTTTTCCTCATCTACCTTGATCTTCAGAAGCAGGTAGCTCTGAACTGCAGCATAGAGGATACCGATCAATGCTGCAACGAGAACAAAAAGCTCCCATCCAAATATTGTTCCGTACATATACGAGGATATGGTCTAATATAATAATTCTTTTTATCTATCTCTTAGCATCTATAGATAATTACAGGTATTCGAGAACATCCGCAACCGTCTGTCCTTCGGAAATACCAGCCTGTCGGGCCTTTGAAGTTACCTGAGAAATCTTGCTACCAAGCATGGAATCCAGATCGTTGACCCCGGTCACCCTAACCGCAAAATCTCCGAGCTTCTCCGCGGCATCGATGTTCAGATAGCCACACATGACGAATCCCGCCTGGCCCTTGATTAGCAGTAGAGGGGCTTTTTCTAGGCTCAGCCTAATGTACTGGAAAGTTTTTCCGTTTCTCTCGAAAGTATCGATTTCCAACATATAGGCGAATTGCCCCTGTTAATATAAATAATAGGTACTCGGCAAATTCCAAAATTTTTGATTGGAACAAAAAATAAAAATTGAAAAGTAATCAAAAAGAAAAATAAAACGGTTTTAATCAGTCTGCTCAGGTTCACTCTTGGAAACAGCTGGGTGACCTTTTATGGACAGGGCCACGGCAGAACCTATTAAGCTAATGGCAAGGTTCACGACAAGTGCTATCAGGCCAATATAAAGGAAGCTGAACGGAGTCGAGAACTTGAACAGGACAGTTTCAAGGGTCGGGAATTTATCCTGAACGAAATTCGCATAGTATATCATGTATACTCCAAGTATGATTCCTGCAGCCCAGCCCACGCCAACAGACCATTTTTCAAGTTTCTTTGTATACATTCCTAGGAATATCGCCGGTAGTGTCTGAAGTATTATTATCCCACCAATCAGCTGAAGCTCAAGTGAATAGGTGGAGGATATCAGGAATATGAATGCCAGAGCTAGGAACTTGAACATTACTGAAAACCACTTGGCCATTCTTGCCTCTGTCTTCGGGTTCATATTGGGCTTGAAGACCTTAACAACGTTTCTGGTAAGCAGATTTGCCTGCGAAATTGCCATTATTGATGCCGGAACAAGTCCACCTATAAATATGCCGAGAAATGCAAAGCCAACAAACCAGTCAGGAAACTCCGCGTAAATCAGCGAGGGAACAACCGTAACAGCTCCATATTTTGAAACATATCCAAGTGCAGCCGGCGATCCATATATAAGAATACCAAACAGTGCTAGGAAGGCAAGACCGATTCCGTATATCGGAAGCAAGGCAGTACTGTATCTCAGTTTTTTTGTTGAGTTTGTGCTGAAAACTCCATTAATTGCATGCGGATAGAGATACAGGGCAAGAGCACTCATTATAGAGAGACTTATAAATCCATTTAGGAAGAGGGGCGAGAGAGATTCATAACTTGGTGCCGAACTTGCTTTCATTGATGCAAAGGCATGTCCGAATCCGCCTATATACATCGGGACAAGAACAATAACCACAATCACAGTTGCAAATATGATCACGTCTTTCATGACCGCGGTGATTGTTGCCCCTCTCAATCCACTTGTAAAAGTGAATGCGGCCAGAATTATGAATGCTATAATAAGTGAGATCTCAGTTATGGTTACAGTGTCAATTGTGGTGAGCTGGCCTATCATTACCGTAAGCACTGCCTGCATGCCATATATCTGAAGCGCGATGTATGGAAGCTCTGCTGCGATTCCAGTGAGGGCTATAACTATTGCAAGCGATTTGCTGTTGAACTTGTCCTGTACCATGTCAACTGCAGTCACATAGTTCTTCCCCTTTGAAATTTTCCAGAGCCTTGGCATGGTGATCATGGCTATTCCAAAAGCCATACCTACATAAGGAACTGCAAAGTAGTAAATTGCAGCTTTCTCATAAAGCAATTCAGGAATAGCGATGAAGGTGTATGCAGTATACAGATCAGCGCCCACAAGAAACCAAGCGAGATATCCTCCGAGTTTTCTCCCAGCCAGTGCCCATTCTCCTAGATCACTCATATCCCCTCTTCTAAACCTTGAACTCCAGAACCCAAGGCCTACAAAAATTACAAATAGAGAAATGAAAACAGAGAGAACTACATAGTTGTTCATCACTCACCACCCTCCATCTTATTCAGAAGCCATGCTGCACCGGTATACGCCACAGAGGTCACAACAAGCCAAACTATCTCAAACCAATAAAAGAAGGTAAGGCCAAACAATTCTGGTGCCTTGAAGTTGTATATAGGCGTGATTGCAAATACTGCCATCGGGATAAGGAGCAGCAACGCAACCAGTACCTTCTGTCCTGTTGTACCTTTCGCTTCCAGACTCAATTCGCTGCTAGATGTATTGACAGTCATTGTCTATCAACATAATGCACTCATTGGTAATACTTTAATTTTTTGATAAGAATGTCAGGAAATGTAACTTCAAAGATAGTAGGCGACCAACAATAGTAGCAATATAAGGTTACGATTTCTGTTACGCATTTTAACATTGCGATCGAGAATTCCCATTTTGCAGGATAGTAGATGAAAGCAAGTGGAAAGATTATAAATTCTGAAAAATTGTGTTATCCGTTGGCAACCTTTGAAGTGGGAATCTCCCTGCGAAAGCTGGGGAAGAGGTCACGACCTATACGTGAAATCATTGGAATAAGAGAGAATAATTTTGCCTAGGAACTTTACTCAAGTGAAAGTGCGAAATGCCGAAATTTGTAAAAGTCTGAAAACTGCGCTAAAAGCACACAACTATCTTTTTCTGTTCCATAAATTATCGAGTAGTAAAGACATGCATGGCAATCCTTATATAGAAGTTTATTTTTACTTCTTTCGATCAGTATGATAGGTGGACAACCAGTATTCATATTAAAAGAAGGAACTAAGAGAGAATCCGGTAAGGATGCAATGCAGAACAACATTGAAGCGGCCAGAGCAATCGCGACATCCATCAGGTCTACACTGGGACCGAGGGGGATGGATAAGATGCTTGTGGACTCCCTGGGTGACATTGTGATTACGAACGATGGAGTGACCATCCTGAAGGAGATGGATGTCGAGCATCCAGCAGCAAAGATGATGGTGGAAGTATCCAAAACACAGGATAGTTTTGTCGGTGATGGAACAACAACAGCAGTAATTGTAGCAGGAGGTTTATTGAGTGAGGCTGAAAGCCTGATCAAGCAGAATGTTCATCCCACTGTTATCGCAGAAGGATTCAGGATGGCAGCGGTGCAGGCAAAGAAAACACTTGGGGAAATGGCCAAAAGTGTCTCAATCAAGGATAAGGATCTTCTGGAGAAAATGGCATCCACTGCTCTTAGCAGTAAGTCTGCGTCTGGAAGCAAGGACCGACTTTCTGATATATCCTACGAGGCAGTAAAGAACGTAGCAGAGAAGAACGAAAATAAATATACCGTCGACTTCGACAACATCCAGATTGTGAAGAAGAAGGGCGGAGATATTGATGATACAGAGCTCATCTTTGGGATAATTGTTGACAAAGAAAAGGTTCACCCCGGAATGCCTGATTTTGTTAAGAATGCCAAGATCGCACTTCTGAACGCCGCTCTTGAGATAAAGAAGCCAGAGTTTGATACAAATATAAGGATCGATGATCCATCGATGATCCAGAAATTCCTTTCTCAGGAAGAGTCAATCCTGAAAGACATGGTTAAAAAGGTAAAAGAATCTGGGGCAAATGTCCTTATAACTCAGAAGGGAATAGATGATCTTGCACAGCATTACCTATCGAAGGAAGGAATATATGCAGTAAGGAGAGTTAAGAAGAGTGACGTGGAGAAACTTGCTAAGGCTACAGGTGCATCCATAGTTTCCTCATTGGAAGAACTCAGTCCTTCTGACCTCGGGGAGGCAGCACTTGTTGAGCAGAAGAAAATAGACGACGATTACCTGACTTTTATCACAGGGTGCAAGAACCCAAAAGCACTCAGCATACTCATAAGGGGAGGAACAGAACACGTGGTTGACGAGATTGAGAGATCCCTTACCGACTCAATCCATGTTGTAGCTGCTGCGGTTGAAGACGGAAAATATACCACAGGCGGAGGTTCATCAGCCGCAGAGATTGCAATCAGGCTAAGGGAATATGCATCAAAGGTTGGAGGAAGACAGCAACTTGCCATAGAAAGATTCGCAAACGCAATGGAAGAAATACCAAGGGCTCTTTCGGAAAACGCTGGACTGGATCCGATTGATGTTCTCATCAAGATAAGGAGCAAGCATGCGGATGGACAGAAATATTATGGCATCAACGTGTTCACTGGTGAAGTTGAGGACATGGAGAAGGTCGGAGTTATCGAACCCCTCAGAGTTGGTGAGCAGGCTATTGAATCTGCGACTGAAGCATCAGTGATGATTCTCAGGATAGACGATGTCATAGCAACAAAAGGCA
>JBBYJL010000081.1:0-4792 GCA_043196285.1 Thermoplasmataceae archaeon
GTCATATTTCCGTTCCAGTCCTGCAGGTCATGATATACACTTAAATTATTGTAGCCAGACTGCGTCATGGCAGCCAGAAGCTTTGGAAGAAATATATCAGTGGTGAAATCATGAATGGTCAGCTGAATATTTTCCATTTTGGCTGTATCAAGAGATCTCGTGGAATTCAGCAGGGAATAGATTTCGTCAGCCCTGTATCCGGATTCATAATCCCAGCCGATGTAGTAAGGATAATTGCTGGAGACAGTTATCTGGTTAGCGGAGAATACGAATCCACGCGCCGGGTTGTACAGATAGGGGATCTGATTAATTGGGATGAACCCCACCCAGTTGTATTGTCCGGTGCCGGGAAGAATACCCCTGGGATTGCCTCTTTCGATAACCGGATATTCACCGTAGGGAAAGATGCCTATGTTTCCCGAAGCATCAGCCACCGCCCAGTTCTGGATTGCGACCTTGAAATATTCGGATGCGTTCTGCTGGAACTGGAGAACGCTATTTGTTCTGTCTATATGCAGGAAGAACGTAATCTCGTAAGATGGACGAAGACCGGTCCAGTCCATGGCTATTGTGGAACCATCATTCTGAACAACTACGCCGTTATCTGCCCTCATTACAGAGATGTCAATGCTGTCAGATCCTGCAACCTTTATTGTCTCGTTATAGACAAGAAAATGATTCCAGGAACCATTGGAATAATAAAGATATGAATCCGAAGGATTGATCTGTTCTGCATAGAAGTAGGTCTCCTGGACCTGACCATTGGTCGCTCCCCAGCCGACCTTCGCGTTATGACCTAGAATGACTCCCGGGAATCCTGGAAAGACAACCCCAACAACATTTTGCCCTGGAGAAACAAGCTGGAATCCCATCCAGATAGAAGGTACGCTTGTGGTCAGATGCGGATCGTTGGCAATAAGTGCTGACTGATTATCAGTCAATGGTCCGTTCACGGCCCAGTCATTGCTGCCAAAGTCCTCGTATGGATATCTCATGCTGATCAGAAGCTGTGACAGCGATATACCAGCCACATTAATGGAAGGGTTTGCAAAAGAAACAGCGGTTGAACTGCTATTATTCCAGGAAGGAGTGTAAAGACTGAGATTTGACATGTCACCAGTTTCGTTATAAACAGAAGGATTTATTGAATATGGGACTATGGGATTCTGGATACCAGCCGGGTATGCAGGATAAAACGCCTTTATGACATTCTCAGGCATCTTTTCAAGCGCATAGTTGAAATATATGGGGTCCAATCCGCCCGCACTGTTTTCCCAGAGGAAAAGCTGCTGTATCTCGAGGACATCCTTTACTGTCCATGGCTGAGGAGAGAAGTCAAGAAGCTTGAAAAGAACTGGATACTGTGAAGGATTAAGATTCGCTATATATGCATTGATACCGTCCACAAAGTACTGGAGATCAAGGTATGTGGCACTGCTTCTGGAAAGATTATTGAGTTCCTCCTGGGCTATCTGATTATCCATAAGTTCTCTGTAGAAGATATCCATCGATATTGCTGAAGGTCCAACAACGCTGGAGAGGTTCCCCTGCGAAGTTAGTTCCAGGATCGTCATCTCCTCGAGCCTGTACTGTGCCTCTAGATATCCCTGTTCGTAGTAAAGCCCTCTGGTACTGGTTGAAGCAATACCTATAAATCCGTCTGACTGCCTGTTTAGTATAACAGTGGATGTTTTGCCATTTATGAGGAGGGTTTTCTGTGTCTCGCCCGGTGAATAAGGCTCAGCCCCCGGAGCCATGATACCAGAGGCTGGATTTAGAAGTTTATAGAGCGATGGTATACCGGCAAATGATACGCTGATCAGTACAAGAACGATTCCCAGGGAGATGACAGAGGCTATGATCCTCTTCCTTGAACCGGTAAATGACATTGAATAGAGATGGATTCAGACATTTAATTATTTTGGGATGATATCTATTATTGAAAGCATTGAAAAATAATCACTGAATGATTCTGACTGATCGGCAACAATGTGTGGAAGGCGATCTAGAGATCAAGGGGATCTCCATGTCCAGGAAGCGCTATATAACCCTTCATGCCCTTCAGCTTATCAAGCGATCTTGTTGCGGTCGCGAAGTCAAGAGAAAACGCCTTGCTCACCCTGGCATGGCCCCTGCTATTCACCAGTGCATCTCCCACCACAAGCGCTTTCTGACTTTCTATTAAGTACGATGTACTTCCAGGTGTGTGACCTGGGGTTTCGATCACTTTTATCCCTGCAATATTTAGAGATCCAAGATCATTTATTTCTTTGACTGGCGTGACCTTTGAATGGCCGATCATAATCGAGACAAGCCTGTTTGGAGGGCGGGGCATACTGATCTCTCCTGTTACTACCTTCCTGTCCTTGCTGTTCATAAAAATGATTGGGTTGAATTCAGACCTGATCAGTGGCAGTCCACCAATGTGATCCATATGGTAGTGCGTGAGAAGTACATAGGCAGGTTTTCCACCCTCTCTCTTAAAATACTCCACTATTTTTCTCCCGCTTCCCCTAGTTCCAGTGTCAAAGAGTATCTTACCTTCATCACTATCAAAAACATAGGCATGCGCCATAGTCCCGTCGATGAGTTCAATTTTGTCTGTTACTTTCATTGCAGTCATATCAAAGTTATGTTCTGCATATTAACCTTGTCAATGCAGATTCTGCATTATGATGAATTTTATTTCACATGATAACGGGATATAACAGGCATAATGATCTCAGGATCAAAAGATTAAATTCCAATCTCGCCCATACGAATTGCATGAATTTAGATGCATACAGAAAAAGAAAGGATAGATTCCTGAAGGCGAAGCAGTTCATCACAGGTCACGAATCAGCGGTATTCTCCAAACTTTTGGAAATCATTAACAAATCGGGTAACCAGGAACTCATATTCGGATCATACCATCTGAGGTATACGTTCAGCGAGATCAGGGAAGAGGGAAAAACGGATCTTGCTGTAATTGAGGACATACCGAATGAATCTGCAGATCTTGCAAGTATGAGTATTTATCTCATAATCCAGTCCGTGCTGGACAGCACGATCCGGTGAAATCTGGTCAGACAGATTCAATCACTGATTTACCAGATATCATTCTGACCTCATATGTGACATCTGCCACTGTGTTCATATCACTATGATGGGAAATGATAATCATCTGCGGAACCAGATTTTCGTTCCTTAAAGAATACTGAATTATATCCTTGAGATTCCTTCTCCTGTCCTCGTCAAGAAATGCTGTCGGCTCATCCAGGACCATTGTACTTATTCTCTGGGTAAGGTAGCCCGCGATAGCCAGTCTGACAGCTATTGCCACCGCAGTTTTCTCTCCTCCGCTGAGAGAACTAATGGACTGCTCCATACCGTTCTGGCTGATCATGATGTTGAAGTCCTCGTCAACCCTGGCGTCTTCTATGTTTAATCCGAAAGAACTGAGATAGGATCTGGTTCGGTCGGTGATTATAGCCGCAGAATCATGTCTTATGGACGCCTGTATGCCATCCCTGTCAAATGCTTCCCTTATTTTTCGAAGTGTTATCAGGGCACTGCCAGCCATTTTGAAATACCGTGCGCGAACTGCCATTTCTTCAATACGCTTCTCTGCTTCAGCAATCTGCTTTTCCAGTGTATCTATTTTACTATCCAGTCCGGATTCAAAAGCGATGGATTTCTCTTTCAGTATACGCAGGTTTTCAACAGTGATCTCCTTCTCTGAAACCAGCGACTTTGGATCACTCATACTTTTTATTGAATCCATTAGCCTGTTGATTTCATCTGTGGAGTCCTTCATTCTGGTTTCTATTGCAGCTATTCCTGATTTAAGGGATATATATTCATCCCGTGCCTGTTTTGCCTGCTGCACTTTTTTCTCCATTTCATCGATTCTTGCTAGGGTAGTACTGTCCGGTACAAAGCCAATCTCGCCTTTGAGGGTCTCTGTTTCAGTGGTCGCCGATTGCAGTAGAGGAGTCAGTGCTTCGAGTTTCTCCCCTGGTTTGGCAGATTCAAGTGTTTGTTTCCTGGATACAAGTGAAATGTACTCGTCCCTGACCGGAATCATTTCCTTTATGATCTCTTCTGTGCGCGAAATATCCTCCTTCAATTTCATATATTCCTGTTCAAGCTTGCCATAAGCTTCAAGTTCCATCTGTAGAGAATCAAGATTTTCTCTGTCCCGTTTAATCTCATCCCTGAAGGTTATTATTCTCTCGATTTCAGAGTTGGAGGCATTCTTCCTTTCGTCTGTCAGTGATTTGATCCTGAGGTCCAGAGCTCTCAACCTGTTCTCCAGTTCATGCTTCTCATTCCTGGATCTTTCCATTTCTCTGCTGTACTCCTCATCCAGCTTTCGTGAATGTTCCTCGTCCAGATCGCTCCCGCAGACGGGGCAAATGTTCTGTCCACCGATCATCGAATGCTTTTTCTCCAGATCCTCCAGCCTTTCACTGGTTGAAGCAATTTTCGATATTACTTTCTGCCTCTCTATGCCGAAAGATTCAATTTCCAATGCGATCCTGTTTCTGACTGCACTGAGTTCCTCAAAATTCTCGGGTATGGTAGTATCCGGTATTTTCCTCTTAACCGAATTTTCCAGGTCAGCAAGAATTCTGGAGTTTTTGTCTATCTTCAACGTGAGGGTCTTCACTTCACTTGAAACTTCTATGTATCTTGTATGGTTGATCTCTACTTTCTTAAGGGCTTCGAGTAAAGTGGATCTTAGATTTTCCTTTTCCTTGAATTCTGCGTATCTATCTGAGATCAGGGATATCTTCTCGAGTGTATCCTT
>JBBYJL010000082.1:0-4718 GCA_043196285.1 Thermoplasmataceae archaeon
TCCGCATCGCTTGTTGCGGCATCAATGGGTATTAGAGTTGTGAAGCACGGAAACAGGGCTGTAACAGGCAAATTTGGCAGTGCAGATTTCCTGGAGAGGTTGGGATACAATTTTACATTCACGGAGAAGGAGGCACTTGAAAGGGTTAAGAGACACAACTTCCTCTTCATACTCGCTCCAATGTATAACGAGAGCTTTTCAAGATTTTCCTCAACAAGGAAAAAGATCAGGATACCTACTGTATTTAACATAATGGGGCCTATAACCAATCCGGCAGACCCTGAAGTGTCGATTATCGGATCGGTTTCCCGTGATCTTTCCGTAAAATATGCCAGGGTGCTCAAGAGCACAGGAAAAAGAGGAATGATTGTCACTTCCAATGATGGACTGGACGAAATTTCCATCGGAGATGTCAGTTCTGTTATAAGTGTATCCGACAGGATAAGTGAGGAGTTAGTTACCCCTGAAGTTCTTACCGGAAGGAGAATAGGTTTATCATCGATCCAGGGCAGCTCTGCTGAGGAAATCTTTGAAAAAAATATCAGGGGTTTGTACGGAATGGACCAGGACTGTGCCTCATTCATAGCCCTGAATACTGCGCCTGCTCTCCTACTGAATGGAAGATCAAAGGATCTAAGGGACGGTTACGAAGCGGCCCTTAACCATATAAACAGCGGATATGTGAGGGACTACATGGAAGGATTGTTCGCAATTACGGGAGGAGGTGATGAAAGTGGCATCCATGCCGGCAGTAAAGATATGCGGAATCAAGTACTATGAAGATGCGGAAATGATCGCCAGATATGATCCTGACATGCTTGGAGTAATCCTTGACCCCAGGGTGCAGAGATCCGGGAATGAGGATCTTGTGAAAAAAATGGGCGGGATCGGGATTCCTGTGGTCGGTGTTTACACAGATCAGGATGCTGTAAAACACAGCAGTCTGTATGAGGATGTTGTCCAGCTTCATTTTTCCCATGGAGAAGAGATCGTTGAATATGTGCACAGCACTGGCAGGAAGGTGATCTCTGTGGTAAACTATGATACCGGTCATGATACAGTACTGGCTGTAAAATCGAGGATAAAAAAAGGTGCAGATCTTGTACTTGTGGAGAGGAGAGATGGTATTGCTGAAGTCGTTCCCGATCTGCGTCTGCTGCTGCAATCAGTAAAAACAGGTCTGTCGGGAAAAATATCTGCAGCCAACGTCCGCAATATACTTGAACTTGGTCCTGCATTTATTGACCTGAGCAGTTCGCTTGAGTCCTCAGTTGGACGCAAGGACCCGGACATGGTGAAATCGTTCTTTGAGGAGCTGCATGAAGATGGATAATCTTTTCGGGAATCTCCCGTCGCTTACGGAAGAATACGAAAACTTTGCGTACTTCTGCAAATATGACAGAGAAACCCGTACAGTCGGAGATGAAAAGCTGTACCTGTCAGGTATCGATCCGCTGTACATTCGGGATGGTACGACAGCCCCGTTTAGGAGAATTGAAGATCATTTCGGTATGCCAGCTGGAAATTATTGCCGATCAGAATACCCTGTTATCTACGGGTACGATTATGTTGATTCCATATTGCCTGATATTCGCATCAGGAGATCGGAGTGGCCCAGGGTGATGGCAATACTTCCTGAAAAAGTGATCACCGGTCGGTACATACGGACAGAACTGCCTTTGTTTACGCCAACTGATAACTTTTCAGATCCGGATCAGGAGAACAGGATCAGGGATGCTATTGAAAGGATAAGAAGAGGAGAACTCCTTCAGGTTGTCCTATCAGAGCGTTTCCGTATGAATGATCTGGATCTGTTTAGAGCGCTGGAGAAAATGTCAAGATTTGACAGGTCACTGTACGTTTTCTTCTTCAGGTTCGGGAAGTATCAGGTTATCGGAAGCTCTCCTGAGAATCTTGTCACAGTGAATAATCGGACAGCCGAGATATTTCCAATTGCAGGGACACGCCCGCGTGGTGAAAACGGTGAAGAAGATATGAAGCTCGAAGATGAGCTACTGAACGATAGCAAGGAGCTACTGGAGCACAGGATGCTGGTTGATCTTGCAAGAAATGACCTGGGAAGGATCTCCAGGGCGGGTTCTGTCAGGGTGACAATGTCCATGAAGGTTCAGAAATTTGCCACTGTGCAGCATATTGTGAGCAGGGTCCAGGGAACGCTGGACGATAGGGTGGATCTGGATGATGCAGTAAACAGCGTGTTTCCTGCCGGAACGGTGACCGGAGCCCCAAAGAAGAGGGCGATGCAGATCATCAATCAGGCGGAGAAGTTTGCCAGGGGACCATACGCAGGGTCGATCGGAATTGCCGGGCCCGGATATGTTGACATGGCTCTTTCAATAAGATCGATCTTCACAGACGGAAACGAGACTTTCACCCAGGCAGGTGCAGGTATTGTCAAAGATTCCGTCCCGGCCAGCGAGGTAATGGAGATCAGGAGGAAGGCTTCCACGGTGATGGGGGGTGTTGGGCTTGAAAGTTCTGCTGATAAACAACTATGATTCGTTTGTTTACAACATATACCAGATGATGATTGCCAGGGGAGACTCTGTCCGGATCAGAAACAATGACGATCTGCCTGTGGATGTGTACTATGATAAAGTGATAATATCCCCGGGTCCCGGAAATCCGGAAAATGCATCAGATTCCGGCAGAATAATGGAGTTCCTGGAGGCTGGAAATTACGGCACGGTGCTTGGCATATGCTTCGGACACCAGATCATAGGCAAATTTCTGGGTTCAACCATAAGACCTTCCAGAAGTCTGATGCATGGAGAGATCGACGAGATCCTCAATCTCAACGCACCACTTATGAAGAACCTGCCGGAGAAGTTCCATGCTGTCAGGTACCATTCCCTTGCAATCACCCCTTCGCAAAAACTGAAGATTGATGCAATATCTGGCAGAGACGGTGAAATAATGGCTTTCCATGATCATGAATTCAGATATTTCGGTCTGCAGTTCCATCCGGAAAGCTATTATTCGGAGTACGGAAAGGAAATACTGGACAATTTTATGGAGATATAGATGGAAAACATTGTTGAAAAAATATATAGAGAGAATGCGAACAGGAAACTGTTGAATAACAATCTAAGGAAAAGAGGACCGGTAAGCATGATAGAAAGGATAAGAAAAGCCAATTCTGAAAACAGGATAGCGGTCATATCTGAGTTCAAGAGAAGATCACCTTCTGGATTCATGAACACAGAAAACACCGATCTCCAGGAATATGCACGCAACCTTCAGGATAAGGGATCAGACGGGATCAGCGTTCTCACTGAACCCAATTATTTTGGCGGTTCATACGAGGACATAACACTGATTTCTGATGCAAACATGCCGATTCTGGGTAAGGATTTCATATCCAGAAAGGAGATGATCCGAAGCTCTTTTTTTGCAGGAAGCGATATGGTATTGCTCATAGCAGATTTCCTTACCCCTGGACTCCTGAAGGACCTTTATGATTACTCGGTCAGTCTGGGGATGGAGGTTCTGCTTGAATTCCATGGTTTGGAGAATATGGAAAAGATTAGGATGATGAAAAAAATGGATAGTATTGCCATAGGGTACAACAGGAGGGATCTGAGGACCATGCGCGTCGAGGATGGCTGCTCGTTTGTGCCTGATGGCAGCTTTGAAGTCCCTGTTGTGCTAGAAAGCGGTATTACAGCGGAGAATTTTACACATCTGCCTGTGGGAAAATTTGATGCACTTCTAATAGGATCTTCAATACTGCAGAACAGCTTCGATCTGGGCATTGCAAGGAACATGAGTGATGCATGATGGAAGCAAGTGATCTATTTGACAGGATAACATCCGGTGAAGGTTACTTTCTCAACATAGCCGGACCATGCGCAGTGGAATCCCAGGACCAGGTTTCCAGTACTGCCAAATATCTGAGCAGTATAGGAGTGCCTGTGCTGAGAGGGGGGGCATTCAAGCCCAGGACTTCGCCTGACACATTTCAGGGCCTTGGAGAGGAAGGTCTGCAGATGCTTGCCCAGGCTCGCGAGGAGACCGGCATGATCATCGTTACTGAGGTGATGGATGTGGAGAAACTGAAGCTGGTAGAGAAGTATACCGACATAATCCAGATAGGATCCAGAAACTGCCAGAACTTCACACTTCTGAGGAGAGTCGGGCGGAGCGAGAAACCCGTGCTCCTGAAAAGGGGATTCGGCAACACGATAGATGAATTCGTAAATTCCGCAAGATACATTTCGCTTGAAGGGAACAGGAGAATTCTCATGGTGGAGCGCGGAATAAGGACGTTTGAGACATCGACAAGGTTCACGCTTGACATATCTGCCGTACCGGTGCTGAAGGAAAGGCTGCAATATCCTGTGATTGTGGACCCGAGCCATCCTGCAGGAGTTGCGCGATATGTAGAACCATTGGCACTAGCCGGAGTCGCAGCAGGAGCGGACGGGCTGATGGTCGAGGTGCATCCGGATCCGCAAAACGCTCTTAGTGATAAGGATCAGCAGCTCAATTTGGAACAGTACGGACATCTGAAGTCGAAAACTGATCAGATCCTGTCTGCCATGGGGAAAAAATCCATGCAGCTGGAGAGGATAGCATGATCAGTCTCCCCTCCTCCAGATTTAACACTGTGAATGATCGGCGCAAGATGGATAATCCGTGAATCACTCTTCGCCGTGTTTTCGGAGATATTTATGAATAGTGTCGATATTTATAAA
>JBBYJL010000083.1:0-4710 GCA_043196285.1 Thermoplasmataceae archaeon
GGCAAGCTCAAAAACACGCTCATCTCTGCTGTCCTTTACCCTGTCTATGAGGCCTCTTTCCAACATGGCATTCAGAATATTTGAAACCCTGGGTTTGCTTATGAGGTCGTCCTGCGCAAGATCTGTTAGCCTGGTGTAGCCCATGCACCTTATCCTATGGAGAATTCCCAGTTCCACTATGCTTGTTCCTGCTAATTTCAGCATTCTATCAATATGCCTTATCAGTATCTTATTTGCCTTAATCATGTTGATAAGAAGGCGGCCCTCTGGAACGATAGGATCGTCTGGCTTCTCCTCACTCATCTAATGGCTCCTTTGTAGTTGTAGAATCCTTTTTTGCGGGCTTCGGCTTAAAAGTCTCGTTCGGATCCCTTCCCCTCAGCGCAGAAAGGACAACTCCAATTATAGAAATTGCAAATCCAAAGATAAAGGTAAGATGCAGCGCAGTCATGAAAGGCGACGAAATAACTCCCGGGAACCATGAGTTGACTGACATATTGGCAATTGCAATTGGTGACAGATTAAGCGCGCTGATCTGTGCCGGGGTGAGCAGTGAAAGCATAGCGGTCGATGGATTTATTCCCAGAAAAGCTGCAAATATAGCGTCTGTAGGCGGAACGTTTGCCATATAAGGTATAAGCTGTGGTGCGCCTGCGCTGGTGAGCCCAGCAGAGATCGAAGCAGGGAGTGTTGTTGACATACTGTATATCAGTATAGTGAAGAAGATAGCCATGCTTGCAGTCTGTCCGCTGTTCCTGAGCGTTGTGGCCATTCCTGACGCGGCACCTCTAGCTTCAGCAGGTACCGAATTCATTAGCGAAGATGTGTTGGGCGCAGAGAACATGCCCATGCCCAGACCGAAAATGAACAGTGTGATTCCAAGGAATGGATAATAGAAATTTGCGGTCAGCGTGTACATCAGAACGAATGTAAATGCGGTTATACCGAATCCAAACGTAGCGATCTTTGTTGGTCCCCGCCTGTCTGAAATTATCCCTGCGATCGGCCCCATTACCATGAAACCGGCGGTCATCGGCAGCATGAATATACCGGCCCAGAACGGGGCACTAGCATAGCTGTATCCGTGAATAGGAAGCCAGATTCCCTGAAGGAGCAGGACTATCATAAACATAACTCCCCCCATTGCAACGGAGGAAAAAAGTCCTGAAAGTGAACCCATGGAGAATCTCCTTATCCTGAAAAGCTCCAGTTTGAACATTGGGTATTTCACTATTCTCTCCACGAACAGGAATAGAACGAGCAAAGCAATGCCGATGACAATGGCTGCTATCACCCAAGGATCGGACCAGCCCATTGAACTACCATTGTAAGGTATGAGACCATATGTGACTCCGATGAGTGCAATAACAAGTCCTGCACCGAAGGTCAGGTTTCCGACGTAATCGATCTTCTGTGCAAGTTTAGGGGACGTTTCTTTGAGCTTCCAGTATGACCATATTGTGCCGATGACTCCTATGGGTACCGAGACCAGGAATATAAGCCTCCAGTTGATAAGCGACAGGACTCCCCCAAGGATCAGACCTATGAACGATCCCGAAAGACCGGCTATTGAGTTTATACCCATGGCCTTTCCCCTTTCGTTGTATGGAAATGCATCGGTGATTATTGCTGCACTGTTTGAAAACAGGAATGATGCCCCGACACCCTGCAGAACCCTGAATAGTATGAGTTCCATCGCACCTGTGTCTCCAGTTCCTGGAGTGAAAAACAGAAGTATTGACCCGGCCGTGAAAACAGCGAATCCAAGGTTGAAAAGTCTGACCCTGCCAAAAATATCAGAAAGTCTGCCGAAAGTCACAAGAAGTGTTGCCGTGACTATGTTGTATCCCATGAGTATCCAGAGCAGGTAAACGAAAGAATTCCCGGCAAATGGATTGATGTTTATGCCTCTGAAAATTGCAGGTAAAGATATCAGAACTATAGTACCATTAATACTCGCCATCAGTATGCCGAGCGTTGTATTTGATAATGCGACCCATTTCTCCTGGACCATTAAGGAGAATTACAAACAAATATAAAAGTTAACATGGTTAACTAATCTCTAAAACGGTATCCACTGGTTGCATACCCTGATCCATCATACCAAAACAAATCTATGGTTCTCGGATATGCTTAGCAAAATCATTTCATACAAAGAATGATATCATATGGAGGTACTTTTTGATGATGTCAGACGATGCGGGATATATTCAGTTCATGGATTTTCTGCGAAGAAGAGGTGAAGGGATAGTCTCTTCCCTATACATCCCGAAAGAAAGCGGGTGCAGATCATTACTGACGAAACCGTTTAATGAATTATACACAACGTACATTGCTGATCGTGGTCCTCCAGGCACCTTAATAGCAGCATGCGACAGCAGTCAATTTATAAGGGAACTCTATAATGGCAAGACGATATTCATAATCAGGGCGTTAACAGAGGTGGGAGACAGAACCTATTCCAGCTTCATCTCTGAAATCACCCATGTTGACAAGGACTCCCTCAGGAATTTTTCAATCCTGATCATGGAGCATTCCGAACATCTTTCGATGCTGAGGATGCTTGAGAACGAATCACCTGATTTCCTGCTTGTTGATGGCTCCCTGATTGGAAGACTCAGTCACCGTTCAGGTATCATTGAAGCTGAAGGTTATGAGAATTTTATGACAGAATACTTTGACGTGCTCGTTAAACTACTCGTGGCGGCATGTGAAAAAGAGGTGAAGCTGATTTTTATAGCCAAAACATCAGAATCCACATCGTTCAGGGAACGTCTGGCAGAAATGACAGGAACTCAGTCCATGAATGAATTCTGCCCGGGAATTACGGATCACCTAATCGTGAAATCACTTGCCGAATATCCCGGCTTCACTTACCCAACTGACACCAGGATTAAATTGGGCCCGCAATGGATCAGGGACGGATATGTGGTCAAAACATTTCACGTTCTGCCTGACATGAGGGATGTACCGATGAAGGTCGACGTACTTGAAAAGGAGGATCGAAAGGACAATGAGATCATACCACATGATGTTCTTTCACTAATATATGGTGGATACCTCGGATTAAAGGTGCACAACATATGGCTTACCAAGGTTGATAAAAGAGTCAGAATCAGCAGACAGGAAGCTGAGAATGTGTTCATGAGAATATTTGAAGATATGACAGGTATCAATATGGCGGAAACAAGGGGTGAAAGACGTGCAAGAATCAGAATCTGAGATAGGTTTTACTGTTGGAGATAATTCTTCAGATCAGTTCAGATTGATCCTCAACCCTGCCGCAGACATAAGAAAATGGGATTATGTGCAGGTACGCAGCGAGAAGAGGACGATTGTGGGAAGAGTTCAGAAGGTACTGTCCGGCAGTGATCTGCTGAAGGAAAACTTGGGCTATGAAGGCATCAAGAAATACGTGCAGAACAGAATAGATGAATCATTCGGCTTGTGTGTGTGCGATACGATAGGATGTGTCATCGATGGAAAGATTGCCTCGTCCAGATATCTCATCAGACCTGGTTTGAAAGTAGAGCAGGCAAGCAGGGAAATTCTCGAGGCAATATTCGGGATTAATGGAGATGAAGGAATGGATGTCGGGACCCTCATTGACAGGGAAGATGTCAGGGTCTCGATAAATGTAAACGGGCTTCGACGGCATCTGGCGATTGTTGCACAGACAGGTGCAGGCAAAAGCCATACAGCAGGCGTTATTATGGAGGAACTGATCAAAAAAGGCGGATCGATTGTAGTGCTCGATCCTCACGCCGACTATGTCCTCATGAGGCAGAGAGCCCCGAAGATATATCAGTCATCGATTAAGGTGTTTCGAACCCCATTGAGCTCTGGCAGATATACCAGTGAGAGCGTTGGCATAATTGACCAGTTCACCATCCGTTTCTCTGACCTCGAGCCGGATGAGATATCAGAGGTCATGGGTATCCGTGAAGGATGGACTAATCTCAGAAAGATCGTTGAAGACACATATGCGAAGATGGGGGGGTTGAGGGAACTGGAGGACTTTATGGCATCCTTGGAGGGGCTTGATGCAACTGAGAAACACAGGATCTCAGGACGGATGAAGTATCTCAACAAGATCAGAAGCATATTTGCGAACAGGACGACCAGCATCGCCGATTACCTTTCCCCTGGAGTCATGTCAGTTCTTGATCTGTCAGGTATGGATCAGTTTCTTGCAAATTACTTTGCTTACAGAGTGATAAATGAGATCTTTGAAGCGAAGGTTGCCTACGAATATGAATTTCCAGTGTTCATATTCATAGAGGAGGCACACAATTTCATAACCCCGGGATCAAATTCACAGATATCGCAGTTGATAAAGAAAATAGCATCTGAAGGACGCAAGTTTGGAATATTCCTGGTCGTTATCACGCAGAGGCCTGGAAAGATCGATCAGGATGTACTGAGCCAGTGCAATTCCCAGATAATTCTCAGGATCACCAATCCCATAGACAAGAAGTCTCTTCTTGATTCAGCGGAAAGCATCAGCGATTCCATGATTAGTGATCTTTCCTCTCTTGGAACAGGAGAAGCGGTGCTTGTCGGCGAATTTGTAAAGATGCCTGTCATAGCCAAAATAAGATCAAGGGAAACAGCTGAAGGAGGAGGTGATATTGACATTACCTCTCTCCTGGCAAAAGCGAGGGAGGCAAAGTTGAAGAAGATCGACCCTGCTGAGGACTCAAAACGAAT
>JBBYJL010000084.1:0-4701 GCA_043196285.1 Thermoplasmataceae archaeon
AAGGGGAGATACCAGTGGGACGGCAACTCGAGCATCAGGGCAACCTATGGTCACACTATACCGGTAAACATGGATGATCTTCCCACAGATGATATTCCAGACAAGCTATTCTACCAGACAACTCCGGATGAGTTAGAGTTCATAAAAGAAACAGGGATCGGGCCTTCGGACAAGACCTGGGTGCATCTTTCAAAGACATACAGGCAGGCCTATGTGTCAGGTCTTTTCCATGTGGACAATCCTCTTGTTGTGGAAATTGATGTGAACAGAATGCTTGAATCCGGACGGAAGGTTTACAGGGCCACCCCTGAAATATTCCTCGTAAAGGAGGTTCCACCCGAATTCTTCTTTGTGGCAGGTACCGAGGAAGTCGAGCCCACAGAATCCGAAAAGGAGGAGATTGAAAGGGTAAAGGAAAAGAGGGCAAGACGCAGGGAAGAGGGCACTTTTTAAAGAATATGCATGACCACTGTCAGGATTACCACCAAAACAATAAAAGGTGCAGCGAAAAGGATCCAGGTGACTGGATGGGCAAAGTTTAATGTATAGCCGTAACCAAATCTCTTTGGAACCATAATAGAACTGTCATTTCTGTTAAAATAAAGGACACCGCCCTTCCAGAAAGAATCATCATTCCTGGCTTTTACACCGTTCTCTGAGTTATTTGCATTCGGATAGAGCTTCCAGCCTGTTTGCCCCACTTTCATTCCTATAATGATTATCGCGGGTAAAATTGCAATCACAGGTATGATTGCTATGAAGACATAGCTGGACGATAACATGCCCCATATAACCGCTGAAGATACGAAAAGGGTAAGATTCACTACCAAAGCAATAGCTGGCATCAGATAGAAATTAATCCGGTTGAAGCCGCTCATCTGCATTCTGGTTTTTACAGGGCTACCTGGATTCTGGAAAGGATTGACTCTCAATATGGCAAGGGATATTATGCTGAATAATACGTTGACTGGAACGCCTACAAGAAGTATTACAGAGAAGACTGATTCTATGGACTTAGTTGCAAAACCGTTTGGCTGACCGTTCGCTCCAAAATGAATCGGGAACGTGTTTGGTATAAATGGATATCTGTAGATTCCAATCGCTATGAAGATACCAAGTTCAATCCATGGTAAAAGTAGTGCAATATGCCGAACACCCAGGCTATCATCTTCAATAACGGCAGTTGAAACCTCAGTTTGTTCCTGGAGCGGCTGCATTTCAGACTTCAATTTTAAAGTGGAATAATGGAATTTGAGGTAAACCAGAAAGGATAGAATAATGTCAAAAAGAGGCATAATTCCGGAAATTAGCGGAGATATTCCGTTCAGATAAACAAGGAATATTGCAATAAGAAATATCATAAGAGCAATTTCAGATACCAGAAACCTTAACCTGATAGCTTTCAAGGAATTATCGGATTCATGGCCATCAGGTATCCTGACCCCAAACTGTAGGTAAGGTGGAGTAAAATAAGGCGTAATCGCAAAAACAATTGACACAAAGGCAGTAATAATGATGCCTATCAGAAGAGAAAAGATATTCAGTCCAATCAATGCTTATCTCCTCCAAGAATGGAATCAATAACAGATTCCACAGAATCCATTATCTTTTGCTTTGAATACCCATGTGATATGGCCTCAGCAACGATCGATCCCTCCCTTTCGAGCCAGTCTGGATCTATCTGTTCATCATTTTTCCTCTTTGTTTTGCCTACAACTCTTACCCGCTTATGATTCATCTCTGCAAATCCTGCGTCTATGAGCATGTCATATGCTTTATTGACCGTGTGGTAATTGATTCCCAATAGTGATGACATTTTTCTTGAAGAAGGAAGGGTGTCTCCGGGTATCAGATCCTCTGATGCAATCAAAGCAATAATTCTGTCTACGAGTTGCCTGTATATCGGTTTGCTTGAGGAAAAATCAACTGTAATCAGGAACGTTTTCCCAGGTTTGTGCCCAGAAATTCTTGATCCTTCTGCTGAACGTATATTGCCCGGTACCTTTGCATCGACGTTGCCCGTTCCATTATACATGAGAGATCATTATACAATATGTATATCAAAAGATAAGTTTTGTGACATGTTTGATGCATCTCTTATCTGACCAGAAACAATATTTCTGCGACGAAATGTTATGTTCTGAACTGCCAAGTGTCATATCTCATGGATAGCATGTAAAGATAATCTAATTGAGTGCAGTGGATTGCAAACGGTTAATTAACCTGTGAATCTTAAACCCCCATGGATTTTGTGCCAGATACATCAGTAATAATAGATGGTAGGTTCACAGGTTTCATTTCAAAGCATAACGGGTCACATGTCATACTTGCAGAAGCTCTAATAGCTGAAATAGAACATCAGGCAAACGAGGGAAGATCAATTGGATCGGCAGCCATTCAGGAACTCAAATTTCTCCGTGATCTCCACAACAAGGGCAAAATATTTCTTGATTTTTATGGCAAAAGGCCCGTTAACTGGCAGATCGAGAGGGCAAAAAGCGGGGAGATCGATGAGCTTATCCGTATATGCGCGGCCGAAAACAATGCGACACTTGTGACAGGAGATGTAGTTCAGAAGGAGATAGCTGAAATAAAGGGCATTTCTGTCAAATACATAGAACTACCCGACCTGAGGTCCAGGAATATAGAGGAATTTTTCAGTGAGGATACCAGCTCGGTACACCTGAAACCGGACATGGAACCGTTTGTCAAGAGGGGGCAGCCTGGTTCAGTCAGGCTTGATCTCGAAAACCTTGCCGCGAATCTCGTTAAACGCGGGAGATTTGAGGACGAGTCATTCGTTGAGCTTGACATGCATGGTGCAACCGTCATGCAGATAAGGAACATGAGAATAGTCATAACAAGGCCACCATTTTCAGACGACCTTGAGATAACCGCAGTGAGACCCATTACAAAACTCAGCATTTCCGATTATTCGATAAATGATAGATTAATGGACCGCCTTGTCAGCGGAGTACATGGTATACTTGTAGCCGGAGCTCCAGGAGCTGGAAAGAGCACCTTCGTCCAGGCTTTGGCTGAATTCTTTTCATCGAGGGGAAAGATTGTTAAAACTATGGAGAAGCCCCGTGATCTTGAGCTCATGCGTGAAATCACTCAATACGCCAGCCTTGAGGGATCAATGGAAAAGACAGGTGATATACTGCTGCTTGTCAGGACTGATTATACTGTTTTCGACGAGATGAGGATAACATCGGATTTCCTGGTCTATTCTGATCTAAGGCTTGCAGGAGTGGGAATGGTGGGCGTCGTCCATGCAACGAGGGCCATTGACGCAATGCAGCGTTTCATCGGAAGGGTTGAACTTGGTCTTATACCACAGGTCATTGATACCATCCTTTTCATATCAGCAGGCAGCGTATCCTCCGTTCTTACAACCGAGTATGTTGTCAAGGTGCCTTCTGGCATGAACCAGGAGGATCTTGCAAGACCCGTGATTGTAGTAAGGGATTTCTACGACCAGAAACCCCTCTTCGAAGCATATACTTTTGGAGAGCAGGTAGTTGTTGTACCGGTGGAGACAGAAGATCCGGTTCTCGCAAAAGCTGCAGAGGAGAGAACAAGGGATGAGATATCCAGATTCCTCGGGGTCAATAACGTAAACGTTTCCATGACAGGAAAGAACAGGGCGATTGTCAGGGTATCAGAGGAGAATATACCCAGGCTTATCGGCAAGAAGGGAACAACCATTAACGAACTCGAACGCCGGCTGAACATGAAACTTGAGGTGGAACCAGATGAGTCTCAGACATCAATAAGATCCAGAAACAAAGCTGAAATTGAGATCAAGAACCGTGTCATTCATATATTTGTTAAATCACCCAACAGGAATGTGAAACTGTATATTGACGATCTTTTGGTTTTGCAGGCCAAGAGTTCATCAAAAGGCATCATAAGGATAAAGATGATAAGCGACACAGGCCAGGAACTATACAGGGCAATAAAGAGCGGAAAGACAATCGAATATACTATAACAGGTTGAACACGCATTCTCTTCAAACAAGAATCAGCGGCTGAACATTAGCACAAATTCAGCCTTTTCAGAATATTTACCATTTATGGCTTTGTCGAACTCCTTTCTTGCAACACTTTTGCCGAGGCCTGACGGTGTCAGAAGACCGAAGAGCCTGAAGTAATACCTGTGTGGCTTTCCACGCGGTGGACACGGACCCCCGTAGCCCGTCTTTCCGAAATCATTCTTTCCCTGAATACCGCCAAATGGGAGGTTCTGAGTTTTTGGAACGTTTTCCGGGAGGCTGTACATTTCGGGTCTCAAGCCATAAATTATCCAGTGTGTGAAGAGACCGGACGGGGCGTCCGGATCATCCATTATCAGTGCATATTCTACAACATTTTCAGAGAAGTTACCCCACCTCAACGCCGGGGAAATATCTGAACCCACACAGGTAAACGTCTCAGGGAACAAATCGCCATTCTTCAAGCCTGGAATCAAAATTTCAGGAATCATAAAACAAAATATGTCCAAGGTATATAGACTGGAGGATCAGGGGTTCACTTCTTTACTTCAGAAGGAAAGATAAATTCTCTGAAATCCCTGATTTTTTTGAACGTATACTTGGGCTTACAGCTTTCGATCACTTCCTCATCAGCAGCTCCCCAGAGTGCAGCTGCATCTATTATTCCTGCATTCCTGGCAGCATAAATGTCTGCTGGCTGGTC
>JBBYJL010000085.1:0-4681 GCA_043196285.1 Thermoplasmataceae archaeon
TGTGAAAGCAGGAGTTCTTAATTATTCGCTGGTCCCGGGGGAATACAACTTGATGTTTATATTCGCTCCATATCGTCCCTTTCCATGGTATACCACTATCACTATAACGAAAACCATTCAACTGGTTCCAGACTGTTGAGCAAATGGAGAGCTATAATCAACCAGACTGCATGTGACATCCTCCCCTCCCTGAAGGATCGGATATTCCTGCTTCTTTGACAGTGATCTCATCATTCCTTCCGAAGGTCTTATTCAATCTCACACTTTTTTACTGATCTTATCAGACCTTAATTCCTTACTGTCCATTTGTATTAGTCCTGTTCTACCTCTATTTATTATATATTTATGGCAATTCATCTCTCTAAAAATCGGAGCTTTCTTGCTCAAAGTGTTGTAAACGAGGAGATCAAGGCTAAACATTTGATGTGCAGACTTCGAATACTAAAAGCAGACCAGCAAAAGATTGGTACGCATCAAGTTATAAGTGATGTCTACTTTGTATGGCTCTTTACGCTTTCGTGTAGGCAGTTTTATTTAATATTTAGATATATTGAAGCAACGTCAGAATATATTGCACCGATGGCATAACCATTCATGAAACACCACTGCTTCATCTGTTCTATCTGATTCTGCAAATCAGGCTTCTGCTCCGCTGTTGATACACGTGCATAGAGAACAGTCTTTCTTTTTACACCCTTATAGAAAATTCTGTAAGCATCTTCCTCACTGTAGTTGTATCTATTGTTTGGGATTACAGTGTAACCAATCCTTCCTGCCTTTGCATAAGTATAAAGTGTTTTTCGGGATATTTACAATAGGTTCATAACTTCTTCAGCTTTCATTGCCAATAACAGATTAATAGTAAATAAAACTATCATTTATATTTACCATATGAGAAGAGATGGGCTCCTTTATATTTTCTGTGAGAATGAAAATCACAGTTCCAGGAATGATATGTGAAATCTATTTGCTGTTACTGCTTGGAAATGTTTTTAACCTTTGCTGAATAGCTGTTCAAGTTTAGTTTGAAACTATCAAAGATAGTAAAATCAATTGAGGGTATGATAAATATGGACATGATAGAGATCAAGAAAGGGGCCAGCTACGTTGTGGTATCTAATAGTGGTAAAGAAGACCCTATGAGAACGGAAGGAGAATATGTTGGTTATACCATACTGGGTGAAGAGGGAGCCATAGTATTCAGGGTAAAGGGGATAGATGACAAGTCCTTCCTCAGACTGATCCCAGTGTCAAATCTTTATGCCATTGAGTTCAGTGAAGAAAATCTTATGCATAGCAAGGAAAATGAGAAGACCGCTGACAAAGCTTACTATATAAGTTGAGACCTACATATTTCAGTATATTGTGGGCCTTCTGGCGTGAGGCTACTCCTGATCAATGATACTCTGTCTGCCCTCAGACTTATTTCTATCTTTTTATCGAGAACCTGATCAATTTTCTGCTTAATGGGTAGGCTTTTGATTCTTCCAAGTGTAAGATGGGGAACTAAGCCTCTTTCGCCCTTCTCCCTGCCGACGCTCTTTATCAGATCTTTCCAGATCGCCATGATTTCATTTGAGGTGGATGTAAGAATTAGAACCCTACAGTTTCCCCTGCCTGGAAAGCAGTCAATTCCTCTGAACACTGCATCAAATCTGCTATGCCTGATCTCCTTGATATAACCGCAAATTTCCTTGGAGTAAGCTTCGCTGATATCCTCATAAAATTTCAGGGTAAGATGCATCTGCGTGGTACGCACGGTCTTCAGCCATGGATAGCTACGAAGTTCATCGATTAAAGGTTCCAGCACTTCCATACCAAGAAATTCTATCGCTACAAAAGCCCTCGTATTCTTATCCTCCTTTAACTTTATTAAGTCCTGCACTAGCCTCAGCGTGCAGACATGATATTTTATGCGCTGTATATTTATATGTCGTACTGATATCTTCATTATGTCCAATGTTCCTGAGAACTTGACGTATACCAAGACTCACGAATGGGTCAGAACAGAGGGGAATGTAGCTTTTGTCGGAATAACTGATTATGCTCAGCACCAGCTTACTGATGTTGTTTATGTAGACTTTCCAAAAAAGGGTGAGACCAAGAAGAAAGGTGGCGTACTGCTCACAATAGAATCTGTCAAATCTGCGGAGGATGTTTATTCTCCAGTTGATGGAGAGGTGATGGATATCAACCAGGATCTGACTGCAAAACCAGAGCTGGTTAATCAGGATCCTTACAAGTACTGGCTGGTTAAGTTATCACTTAAACCAGGAACAAAGGTAGAAGGGCTTTCACCAGCAGATTATAAGAAACACATTGGAGAATAGGCTGAGAATGCCGGATAGGAAAGACAGGTTCTATTATCTGGCAAAGAAGGATAACTTCAGAAGCAGGGCCGCCTTCAAACTCATGGAGATGGACAGGAAGTTTGGTCTCCTGTCGAACAATGATTTTGTTCTTGAATTTGGTTCCTCCCCCGGGGGATGGACGCAGTACGTCAGAAGCGTGACCACAAAACCGATCGTTTCCGTAGACTTAAGTCCTATGGAACCGATTGAAAATGTGTATTTTATCAGGGGAGATGTCATGAATCCAGGATTCGAACTAATCCTCAAGAAAAACCTTGAAAAAATAGGTATCACCATGATCAATGTCATACTTTCCGATGCAATGGTCCACACGAGCGGTAACAGGGGACGGGATCATGCATCCTCTTACCTTCTGGACGAAAGAATAATGACGATTTCCTTGAAATATCTGGCGCAGGGTGGAAATGTTGCCATTAAACAGTTCTATGGAGATCTTACAAGGGATTTCATTAAGAAATGGGCCAGCCACTTCAGATATTCTGGCATGACCACTCCTGAAGCCTCAAGACGTGGAAGCAGTGAGATATACATCGTGTTCAGGAACAGGATTTATGAATTATGAGGCTTGAGCCCGAGTAATTCCATGTACTGGTGCATACCCATGTATTTTTCGTATTCTATTACAACAACTGCTGTCTGATCGACCAGCGATTTCATTGATTGTTCAAAATTGTGCTTCATCTCGTCAAGTCTTTTCTGCTCTATCCGCCTGAATCCATCAATTTTCTCTATGTTGTCATTCCACTGCTGGACAAATTCCTCAGCAGTCTCTCCCGTAAACTGCTTCTTCATGAGTCTTCTCTTCCTCACGGAGTGCCTTATCATAGACCAGGTTCCGATCTCATTCATAAAGTTCTCTCCGAACTTGTCCTCGTCCATGTCAAGCGCTATCATCTTTACGTTGTGCTGTTCACCGTATAGCAGGGCTTCTGTAAATATAGGAGCGGGAGTCATCACCTCCCCATAGGAAGAAAGAATGACGCCATATATCATCTCATAATCAGAAAGAGTCAGCTCAAACGGGTCCTTAAGGAATTCAGACAGTCCCTTGAGTTCTTCCGGGGATATCCCAATAAGTATTGTAGTGGGTTCCGTCTTTATCAGAAGATTCCTCAGTTCGTCTCCATCACGGATGAGCCCCTTGATTCCGCCGAAAAGATAGATCGTGGAGTTCGTGTTTGAGTCGGTGAACCTTGATATCATCTTGCATTTTTCTTCCTTTCGATCAGTTCAACCAGTTCTCCTTTCTCACAGAAAGCCCGGAGTTCTACGATATTTGTGACTGGACAGCCCATTATATTGTCCCGATCCACTACTTTCTTTGATACAAGAAGGGCTGCGTCCTCCATGAATTCAGAAACTTTCTTGATGGTCTGTATCTTGTTTGCAGCGTTTTCGAGCATGTCCAGGAATCCCATCAGCACCAACGACTTCACCGCATCCAATGCCATAGCGTCAAAGGGGGTCTTCTTCAGGAGAGTTATGTCGTATCCAGCCGATTTCATCATGCTCATTATTGCGTTTCTGAACACGTCCTGCTCCTGGGCATTCTCAACCGGGAGACTGTATTTTGCTGCATAATCGGATATATCTATTTCCTTCCTGATCTCCCCTGAGAGCAACTCTTCAAGTTTGAAAAATATGTCTATTGTTGCCGCGTTGCCATTTTCATACAGCGATACGGATCTCCTTGATATCCCAACCTTCGATGAAATGTATCCTATCGAATATCCCCTCTGATCCATTATTCCACGCATCTTCTTCCCATCGATTGAAACATAGTATCCTCCTGGTCCCGAGAATATGAACGGTTTCTGTCCTTCCACATAATCCTTCAGGGTCTCCCAGGACATGATCGGAACACCATGCCTGAAATACACAAGATCGTTTTCAAGCACTCCTCCCGAAGACCTCTCTCCAACAACAACGGGTGAAGAATCCATGAATTTGCATATAGCGAGAAGTTCCATCGAATTGTCGCGTCTCAGTGTGTCTATATTGTACAGTATCTTTATTACAAATTTTTCTCTGTCTCTCCGCGCAAGCAGATCAAAGGTCACCACCCCTTGCAGATAGGGATCGGAAACTTTGAAACCATTTTCGATGAACATGGCGGAGAGTCTGAGTGCTATGGCCCTCCGATGATCTTCCACAAATACTATTATCAATTCCTCTATTTAAATATTTTCTGTCTGCTTTCTCTGTTTAACAAATCCCTTTGATGTGAGGCAGTAATGGGATCATTTCCCGATTCCTCCTTCGGCACTGCATCCAGTTTAAATATTTGTTCAACACAGCCCTGTCTGCTT
>JBBYJL010000086.1:0-4660 GCA_043196285.1 Thermoplasmataceae archaeon
TAGTTAGGATTGAGGGCTGTAACTCGCCCTCATGAATGTGGATTCCGTAGTAATCGCGGGTCAACAGCCCGCGGTGAATATGCCCCTGCTCCTTGCACACACCGCCCGTCAAACCATCCGAGTTAGCATTGGATGAGGGTTTGCCCGAGAGGACAAGCTCGAATCTGATATTGGTGAGGAGGGTTAAGTCGTAACAAGGTATCCGTAGGGGAACCTGCGGATGGATCACCTCCTAAGATAGGGCAGGCCACAGGCATTTTCATTTCACTTGTTTTTTTCTGATATATTTAGGTATGAACTATGGCAAGATCAGGAATAAAAGAAATTTCTAGGATACTTGTTCTCCTTGCTCTCATAATTCAGGCAATATTTCTGGTATTGCTGCTTGTTTCCCTTGTATCATCAAGTGTACTTGCTGGGCTTCCAAAGTCTAGTTCTTTGTTCGTTAATGATATTCTAAGTTTCTTTTCTGGTCTAGTTCTCATTGTAGTTTATCTTATTTTTCTAGCACTCAACTATACTCTGGTTTATGTCAGGATGAGTAAGAGATCTTATTCAAAGGCAATTGCACCTGCAGTAATACTTGGTATTGTGGAAATTATTCTGGGCGTGTTTTCATTATTTTTCCTCTTGCCTGGAATTTTATTGCTTTTGGCAGGTATTTTCCTCTCGTTCTAGATTATGCATAAATAAGTTGGAATTATTAATGCATTATATAATTTATTAAAAGTATTAACATGGTGAACGAGAATTCCCCTTTCGTAAATCCTGTTGTAGGAGTAAGCGATGTTCATACAATGTAAAATATAGGTTTAGATCATTGCTTTAATAGATTAACTTGGACGATTACAGCCCTCCTGATGTAACGGACAGCAATGGACTCATTAGCAATATACGGTCGCTTCAGGAATGCAAGTCACTTGAAGAACTGAAGACCAGAACAAGTGTTATCCGGAATATTGCTCTATCTGTAAGCAATGCTTCAAAGGGATACATTAATGTACCTGGCAGCGAAGATATAAAGTTAAACATTGAAACATTGCTAAAAGAACTTGACCAGATATGCAATTCATTCACGCTTGATCGTGGAATATATTATGCACGAAGATTAATAAAGTCACTTGAGGGAAGAAAGACCACCAGCTTCAGTGATATTAATCTTCTCAGATGGAAAGACTACGACAGCATCCTGACGGACAGTTTCTGGAACTTCCGTCGTCGCGATAACCAGGGTTCCCATAGGGCTTGGTACTGGGGAAATTTTGTCCCCCAGATTCCAAATCAGCTTTTGCAACGATTCACAAAAAGAGGAGAGTGGGTGTTGGACCCATTCACAGGAAGTGGAACAACATTAATTGAGTGCAAAAGATTGGGAAGAAATGGGATTGGCATTGAATTAAATCCCGAGATTGCTGGTAAATCTGAACTGGTTGTCAGCACAGAGGAGAATCCTTTTAATGTCAGGATAAAACTTTTAAACGGAGATAGCTCTACAATCAGTCGCAAAGAGATTTTCGGGGATCTGCCCGTCAGATCGGCTCAATTTATGATTCTTCATCCCCCGTATTCTGATATAATTAAATTCAGTAATGATTCACGAGATCTCTCCAATTCCTTAACTACTGAGGATTTCCTGCGCTCTTTCGCTAACGTAGTGAGAAATGTCAAGGGTTTTCTTGACGATAATCGCTATATGGCATTAGTAATAGGAGATAAATACAGCCATGGCGAATGGATCCCGCTGGGTTTCCTTGCAATGAGCGAGATTCTGAAATTAGAATTCACCCTGAAGAGCATTATAGTTAAAAATTTTGAAGATACCAGAGGGAAAATGAATTTGTCTGAGTTATGGAGATACAGAGCTCTATTAGGCGGGTATTACGTCTTTAAGCATGAGTATATATTCATATTCAAAAAACACCGGCAAAGGAAACATCCATCTTCCCAAGATGGTTAATACGATACTTTTCTCAGGTCTATAACGTAGTGTAATGAGACCAAATCCCATTAAATCTCAGTATGTATGGGAGAAACATCATTTTTGAATAAGGCAGCTCTTAGTTGAGGGACGTACCTCACTTTTTCAGGTTGCTTATGCTAAAAATCTATACAGATCTGGGTCAGGATATTTTGATAAGGTGTAAAATTTAAATACAAAACTCTTGTGCTAGTTTCATGGAAAATGTGCACGGTGGTAGTGATGTACATGTTCCAAGGCGTTCTGTGATCACCACGCTCTCGGCCATGGGTTATTTTTTGGATGGTTACGATTTGAGCGTGATATCTGTATTCACATTGGTCTTGGTCACGTACAAGATTTTCTCATACGACGCCTTCACTGAGTCATTCGTAACGGGTTCTGCCCTTTTAGGAGCCTTTGTTGGAGCTGTCCTGTTTGGACATTACGCAGATCGAATTGGCCGCAGATATCTGTATATTTTTGATCTAATATTTTTTGCGGTATTCGCTGTCCTGACAGCGTTCTCTGCGAACATCTATGAAATGATCATCTTCAGATTCTTCATAGGATGGGGAGTAGGAGCAGACTATGCTCTGAGTCCGGTATATACTACTGAGATGTATCCCAGTAAGAGTAGAGGAGCTGGGTATGGATGGGTATGGACGTTCTGGAGCATAGGGGCTGCAACAGCATTCTTAATCGGTTGGGTATTTTACCTGCATGATCCGCTGACTGGATGGAGATACACCCTGGGAATTGGAGCAATTCCAGCTGTGATTGTTGTTATACTAAGAACAAGAATGCCCGAATCAACGAGATGGAAAGTTGTCGACGAGGGCCTCGTCCCAGGATCAAATGTGAGCAAAGTAGCCGAGAAAATAGGTATAACACAAACAGACCTTCAGGCTCTCTTAGATGAAAGGCAGCGTGAAATAAACATTGCATCTGGTTCCTTGTCTTCGCTGTTCAAGGGGGAATACGGAAAGCGTACGGCAATTGTATGGATACAATGGATTATGTACGATATAGCTGGGTATGGAATAGGTCTGTATTCACCATTGATATTGAAGAGTCTGGGCGTTGCAGGTTCGACAACGCTGCTGTTTTCTTTCATATTCTACATGCCAGTTGGATTCCTGGGTGCATTTGGGGCTGTGATGCTTAACGACAGGGTTGGAAGAAGACCGTTGCAGATCCTTGGTTTCGGTTCGATGGCAGTGGCTATGCTTCTGTTCTTCTTCGCTTCTGAAGGTACAGGTGCAGCGTTCCTATCGATAGGCATACTTGCTTTTGTGATAGACTATGCTCTAGGAAATCTTGGACCAGGAAACACAATGGGGCTTTATGCAATAGAATTGCTGCCAACGAAGCTCAGATCTTCATCCATGGGTGGTGCTACTGGGATTACAAGAGTAGTTTCGTTCATGTCTGCCTTCCTGTTCCCGTATCTCTCAAAACCTACTGTTTTGGGTCACTCCGGTTTCTTTACAGTACTGCTTATTGTGATGATAGGGGCTTTCCTGTTCACAATATTCTACACGCCGGAAACAAAAGGCCTGACACTGGAAGAAATAGCCTTGGCATCGTACAAACGTGAACATGGATTCCCGAAGCTAGTGCTACCTTCAGCAAAGAAATAATTAAAACGGGGCTAAATCAAAAGCCCCAATCTTATCCATTCAACTATATTTTTTTTGTACTCGTCTTTTAATTCTACGTTTATTGCTCCTCTGAAATTGCTACTGATTTCGTTACTTATTTCCATAACCTTCATACTCTTCGACGATTCCCGCAGAATTTCTATGATCGCGGCAGATATACAGGCATATTCGTCTATTTTGGATGAATAATATTTTGGTATTTTGTATTCCAGTGTTGAATAAAGGATGTATGTTAATGTTGGAATTCGCATCATTCCTATATTAGCGCTTTTCCTCCACTTGGAAATGATCTTATAAGAAGGTGGTGGGAGTTCTGTTATGAAGTTCAGAAACTTAACGATGTCTTCCGCCGTTCCAGGGCTTAATTTTTCATAGTGGAAGCCATCGTTGGCAGGTATGAGCATCCTGGGTTTTTCACTCACTATGTTGAGTATTTCATTTGTTATATGTTCCAGGATTTCCTTAATTTTGCCGTAATCTCTGCTTCTTTCCGTAAAGAAATGCTTCCTGTCCAGATATAGCAACTTTATTCCCTGCGCCACATAGCTTCTCAGGAGTACATCCCTGTCCTGGTCAAATTTACTTCTGGATCTTCGAAGCTGCATCAATGCATTATTTATGACCTACATATATCCTTTCTCAAGCGTCACATAATGATCAAAAATGGATTAAATCAAAGAGGATATGGTAAATATAGGTGATAGTTTTATTTACTATTATAGTTAAATATCATACTTTTATCACGTAATAAGATTATCCATACATGGGGCGAAAGGAGACAATTCAGGTTCATAGGAAAATGACTGCTGAAGATCTTGAACAGCGGATCAAGACTCTTGAGAAGGATACAAGGGTACTCAAGCGGCTTTACTTCATACGATAGAGGTACGAAGGCGATTCTGTGGAAACACCCTCAGAAAAGGTCGGCGTGTACAAGATGGTCGCGTACCAGTGGCAGGATCGCTGGAACGAGGATGGCTATGCCGGCCTGATGCCAAGGTTTGCAGGCGGTAAGCCTGCAAAGATCTCTCCTGAGAGG
>JBBYJL010000087.1:0-4437 GCA_043196285.1 Thermoplasmataceae archaeon
TCAAACTGAAATGATCCCCAGGATTGTATTCCGTCCATCATTCAGTGCATGCCCTGAATGCTGGTCAAGACTTATGCTATACAGGACGAAGAAGAGGCATGTTATCTCAACAGATTGTGATTTCACCTGCAGATTCGCCATACAACGATGGGTTAATGTCATATATATACTCCTCCCGAATACTGGCAGGTGAGTCCGGGAAGCCTGCAAACGGAAAGGAAATAGTTAATAACCATTGAAATTAACAGCCGATGTCTACTATAGTGAATTGCGAAAAATATTTAATAAATAGATGTATGAGATAACCAGTACCCATTGACAGTGGGGAATTAACGCCTGATAAGCTCAGTAAAAAGAGTGGGAGATGAAATAAGACCTTCGGAATGAATGATGGAGGCAACGTCAATGAAACAGGAACCTCCGATCCTTAAGGGGGAGAGGATGTCAGTAGGTATATCCATGTTTATATTGAGACTTAATTTCTCACAAACGATTTCAAGAAGAAGCATAGATCCGTATTTACCAATACTTGAGATGGCAGCTAGAAACAGGAAGATAGTGGGTGTGATAGTTGTCGTCAATTCATCGGGCGGGGAATCAAACGCAAGCGAAATTCTTGCCAACTCATTCAGAAGAGTTTCGGAAAAGAAGCCATTATATGCTGTTATCGAAGCGGTTGGGGCCTCAGGAGCATACTGGTTCGCGTCAACGGCAAGGAAGATCTATGCTATGGATACATCACTCGTGGGCTCTATTGGAATTATAAGTATTAGTCCAAATGTGCGACAGTTCCTTGATAAGCTCGGCATAAGGGTGGAACTCAATAAAATAGGAAAGTATAAGGATATGATGTCTCCGTTCTCAGATACGGACGAGGATTCTAGGAATGTATTCAGATCATTCATGGCAGACGTTTTTGAAAGGTTCAAAACTGACGTAATCAGGAACAGGTCTATCCCTCCTGATATGGTTGACGAAGTGATCAATGGAAAAATATTCTCTTCCAAAGAGGCACTCAATGCAAAACTGATCGACAGGATCGGAGATTATCAGACAGCTATAGACGATATGAAGAAAGAACTTAACTTTAGAGGAAAAGTCAAGACCATAGGTCCGAAGAGAACATTAATAGGCAGGATCATAGGATCTAATATGGTTGGAAACCTGATCAAGAATGAGATTGAAAGCTTTATTGAAGACAACTTTCAGGAAGAAATGCCTCAACTTCTGTTCAGGGTTTGATGATGATTCTTAATTAGTTCACTAATATACGGTATAACATGGAATATTCATACATATCAGACATAAGATCACGAAAATCCCCCGGAGCAGTGAAAGTTAGGGGTTGGGTACAGGATATTAGAAGGCTCAAGAATGTTGACTTCATCATACTTAGGGATCATACAGGCATTGCACAGATAACAATCAAAAAGAACTCCAATTCTATGAACATAGATCCGGGCATAATCAACAGAGAAAGTGTGATAGAGGTTTCTGGAGAGATAGTCCAGGATCCCATAAGCAAAACTGGAGTAGAGATCTTAGCATCCAGGATAACAGTGATTAACGCATCAATTACACCGCTGCCACTGCCTGTGAATGATCCAGTGGAAGCGGACATAGAGACAAGGCTTAACAACAGGTTTCTTGATCTCAGGAAGCCACAAATTCACAACATATTCGCAGCTGAAAGCGAACTTTTGTGGGGAATAAGGGATTTCCTTCATGGTCAAAAATTCATAGAGGTTCACACCCCGAAAGTTGTGGCTGCCGCTACAGAAGGCGGGGCTGACCTCTTTGGAGTGAAATACTTTGAGATGGAGGCATATCTCAATCAGTCCCCTCAGCTTTACAAGGAAATACTTATTTCAGCCGGATTCAACAGAGTATTTGAAGTGGGACCAGCATTCAGGGCTGAAAAACATAACACAGTCAGACACCTTAATGAATTCACATCTGTCGATATAGAGATGGCATTTGCAGATCACAACGATGCAATGTCCATGCTGGAAAATGCAGTAAGATCTGGAATTGTTTCCATGAAAAATGCTATGGGAGCTTCTATCGAGCAGATATCAGGAATTGAGATACCTTCTATCCCGTTTCCCAGAATCTCATACAGAAAATGCATAGATATACTTCACAATTCAAAAGAAGACCTGGAATTTGGACTAGATTTTACACCAGAGCAGCTGAAAATTATAGGCGAGGAGTTTGAAGGGTTCTATTTTATCACAGAATGGCCTTCCACTGTTAGACCTTTCTATACAATGATAAATCAGCAGGATGAAACTGTTACAAACTCATTTGACCTGCAGTACAAGGATAAGGAAATAACCTCTGGTGCACAGAGAGTTCATGATCCTGTCCTTCTTGAAAAGCGATTTAGAAATAAGGGGTTAAACCCCAAAGATTTCGAATTCTATCTCAACGCATTCAGATTTGGTATGCCACCGCATGCAGGATGGGGACTGGGACTCGAAAGGTTGACGATGATTTTGCTCGGTCTAAAAAATATCAGGGAAACGTCCCTATTTCCTAGGGACAGAACGAGGCTTGTTCCTTAAATTTTCCTTTTCCGTATCCTCGCCATAGACTAGACGATCCATTTCTTCAGGGTCTGCTACGTCTTCAAGGTCTTCCTTTTTCATTTTGTATTTTGTCATGTGTTACCACAACTATTATTATATTGAAATTCAGGCATAATAATTTTTCCTATTTTTTTCTGCTAATTCTGTCAGGTTATTCAGCTTCTGGACATTGTGTAACAGACTGTAATATATGCTTTTGATACTCGCTTTTATATCCTCCCACACGGAATGGGTATTCACGCTCACAATAGATAAATTAGTTACCAACACATTTCCATTTATGACAATCAGAAAAATTGGTGTGATTGGAGCAGGGACAATGGGTGCTGCGATTGCCGAATTAATGGCATACAACGGATATGAGGTAATGCTGAGGGATGTCAATACAGATCTTGTGAACAGGGGAATGAAGAGGATAAAGGGCATACTTGATGAACTGGTATCATATAATTCAAAGAAAGCTCAGAAGGAGATCGAAAGGATAGAGAGAATAGGAATTAAGCTTTCTGAAGACCAGAAAGAGAAAATATCCCAAAAACTTGCGCCGGAATTTACAGAAAAAGACAGGGATGCGGTTATTGCCAGAATAAGAGGTACTGTAGATTTCAACGATTTCAGGGAAGTCGATCTTGTTGTGGAGGCTGCATTCGAGAAGATGGAGATCAAGAAACAGATCATGGCAGATTTGTCTTCTTTCATTAATGAGAGAACGATTGTTGCTTCCAATACATCTTCTCTAAGCGTAACAGCACTGGCGAGAGCGTACAGTCATCCCGAGAAAGTGATCGTGACACACTTCTTCAACCCCCCTTACACGCTGCCACTTGTAGAGGTGGTACCTGCAATACAGACATCAGATGAAGTAACTAAACAGGTAATGGAATTCCTTAGAACAATGAAAAATCATCGGACAAAAATGCTGGCTATTAGAGTAAACGAAGTGCCTGGGTTCGTTGTTAACAGGATACTTGTCCCGGTCATGAACGAAGCGTGTCAGATACTGGAAGAAGGGATAGCGGAAGCACGCGACATAGACAGCGCAATGAAGGCAGGGGCAGGCTTCCCAATGGGTCCGCTTGAACTATCTGACATGGTTGGTCTGGATATAGTGAAAGATGTTATGGACGTTCTTTTCAGGGAATATGGTGATCAGAAATACCGACCTTCGCTTTTGCTCAAGAGACTCGTTGATGCAGGGAAACTGGGCAGAAAGAGCGGTGAGGGGTTCTATAAATATTAATTCTCCTTGCTCTTCCCCTTGTTCAGAAGCACAAGTGTCGGTTCGACCACATATTTTGCTTTAGATACACGTGTGATTGAAAATAGAGCAGTTTTTTTTCCGGTTCGCTCAAAAAACCTTGTGATTTCCCTCATCATGGACTTGTTTACAGATAGCTCGATGTAAATAGGATTTCCCATATGATACCACGTTGCAATAATTGTGCCACCCTCGACATAATCAAGGTCCTCGCGGTCAATCTCCAGATCGAATCTTTGACCAATTCCTATTTTCAATGTCTTTCACCGACAGCTATAGAGTAATGAATTCTATATAACCCTTTTCAGCCCGAGTAACAGGTCAGTAGAGTGTGCATCCTATCCGGGATGAGATCTCTTCTTGAATACGATCTTTCGCAGAGTATATTGTATGAAGTTCTTCTTTCTAAGCTTCGCTGTGTATAATATAGAGAAGAGTTTTGCGTATGCTTCAGATCCCTTTGCTGATCTTGTTCCTCCTGTTCTCTTCCTGGAGTTTGTCCACTATTTTCTTAAGATTCACATATGCTCTCTGGAATTTCTCCATAATTTCATGATCTCTGGGTGTTTCTGCTGACAGATAAATCAT
>JBBYJL010000088.1:0-4430 GCA_043196285.1 Thermoplasmataceae archaeon
TCGTAAGAAATATTACGGGACTCTCAATATACCTTAAATTGTCAAATTCAGGCAGAAGTTCAAGTCGTCAGGAGATATATCTTAAAACCCTGGCAATTCTCAAAAAAATTGGAGCAGACACCTCAAAGACCAACTTCCAGCAGGCCTTCAGGTTTTTCTGGGAAAACATGACATTCAAGAAAGATCAATTCAGGAAGGCGATGGATTCGGCACCTTCAATGAAAGAAGAAATCGATGAAATTATCTTGAAAGTGACGGATGACGATTGCGAAAGAATGCGTATTGCCCTTACAGACGCATACCATACAATTTCCAGAGGTGCGGAAATTGCAGGGCTTGATAAATCCATGGTGAGAAGGCTTGTAGAAAATGGAACGTTGAACTATGTCCTCATGAGGAATCCCTATTACAGGAATTCGCCACCAATGAAGCTCATAAGGATGTCTGATCTGAACACTTGGATCAGGAACAATCCGAAGGCTGTCGAATTATCCAGGAAAACCCTTGAAAGATCCAATAAGGCAAAACAGACAAGATCACAGAATCAGAGCAGGAAGATCGCACCATACAGGGATCGGATAAATTCAGTGATCAGGGAATTCAATGCAATTTCAGAAAGGGATCCCGTTCTCCTTTTATGGATATTGCTGAAACTGATGCAGATCACTACAATAAACCAGCAGCTGATAAAGGAATTCTACGGGAAGAACATCTTAAGAATTGCAAGGATGACAAATCCTGATTCCATGACACTGAGGAATGTGATTGATCTGGAGGAAAGGGATATTGTGAAACTCTGCGATATATGCGCCGCGGATGCAGCGGCATTGAAGATGACTGAAGAAGAATATCTCATTCACTTCGGAAAATGCTCGAACTGCACATCAGAGAAAAGGATTGTCAAGTCTGGAAAGCATCATGAACTGATATATTCACGAGGCGACATAAGTCTTATATTCACTGTCGGCGGAAGCCTTTTCCGCGAGATTATGACCTTTATCCCTAAAGCATGTATCGATCAGGGGACTTACCTCTCGGATACCCGCGGAAACTGGTGGGATTCCATTCCAAGAAGTGTCATTCCGTTCAATTTCATGCAGATACTTGAAATCATGAGTGATACTTATTCAAAGATGGAAAATCTAAAATGAATTCAACTCAATCCTGCTTCTTGAGGTATTTCCTCATCTCAAGCAACTTAACCTTCAGATCTCCGGTTATGGAATGGACACCCCTGCCAAGTTCCAGAAGAAGTGCTTTATCGGTCCTGATCTCAAGAAGATAACCATGATTCTTCAATATGTTCGCTATTCGCTTTACCGTTGAAAATCTCTCATCAGATTTCGGAATTGTATGGTAAATCCTTCGAACGTTATCTCTGTCGTTCAGTGTTATTCCAGCAAACCGATCGCCAAACTTAATTTCGATCAGTGGTTTCCTATCTAGTGAAACCCGGACATTTCCTGATTTGAGGGATCTGGAGGCTACTGAAACTATTGGTTCAATGAGTTGATCTTTCATGAACCGGCCTTACAGAAAGGCTGACCTTTCCATTGATCACAATGTTGGCCGTCATTCCGGGTAATTTTATGGTAAGTTCAGAAAACTCAAACTCGGCAGTACTCTTGGTGCCCTCAATAGCTGAGATAAAATTCTCCATTATTGACTCTTCTTCTGCCATAAGTCTTCAATGTTGCACGGTATAAATAATTATTCAATTTTCCAGTAAGAAAGAGATCACTTCCAGTCCAGTACGCAAATACCCGGATAGGCAGCTATTTTCGTGCAAGAACAATCATGCATCAGAGATACCAATAAAAGAGGGATTACACTTATTTTTTACTGGTTTTGCTTCTAAGTTTCCTCTTGGAGAATATTGATCGGAACACCACTATATATACCGCCATGAAGAGAACAATCGCAGGAAATAATCCAATGTTCGTCGATGGAAAAATCCTTATAATTACATAGAGAAGACCGCCGGAGATGAAAGATATCAAACCGACAACAAAGACAGTATTGCCGAATGCTCCAAGGCTTGAGCTAATATCAATCTCATCATATTCCTTTTCCTCAAGTACCTTCCTGAACTGTGTGAATGTTTCCGTGAGACCTGCAAGGAGGAATCCAAGGAGAGAAGCGACTATTGTAACGACATAATCTGTAACATTTGCGGGCTTGAGAATTATGGGAGTAGGAATGTATAATGTAAGATAGCCTCTTGACAGCACCAGTGGCAGGACAGAAAGAATCAGCACAAGAAACCTCAATCTGGAATGCTTTCCGCTGATCAGTGCCCAGAGTGATACAAGCAGTGCCAGGATAATAATCATGAGTGCAAGAACCTGAGAGATCGAACCGGAGGTATATGCGAGAAGATAGAATCCGGGAGAAGCCATAAAGATGAAGCTCACAAGAAAAAGTGAATACCTATCCATCTATCTCAGCACCCCCATTACCATGCCGGCTGCGTGTCCGATCTTTTCGTTTGCAGGATCCCAGTGTATGACCATGGTCCTTCCCGGAATTTTCCTTGCAAGGTTTTTCCAGGTTGAGACCTGCACTGACTGACTAAAAAGGGAACCAAGGGAACTGAAGGAGGAGTATTTCATAAGGATACCATAGGATACTATGTCAACAAGGATTGTCCTTCCCCTGTATGACGCGATCTTTCTGCAAACATCAGATACGTCATCCATGTTATTAGCCTGGAGGGATGTCATAAGTATTACAGTGGAGGAAGTCTCCAGAAGGGAATGGAAAAACGCCTTTCCAAGGTTGATCCGTTCCTTCTTTGCAACAGTCTTTTCCATCCTGAGAAGCATGTTGGTGATCCTCCTCATATTCTCCATTCCTGACGAAGGGAGGACATAATCAGCTTTATCGGGCGCGATTGACTGAAGAGACCACATTCCTACGTTGAAGCCGGAGGCAAGAAACAGCCTTGATGCAGACAGTGCGAACTGTATGGCGTATTCCAACTGGTTCTCCTCATCGGTTCCGCGAAGTATGCTGGAATTCCGATCTATGAGAAAGATAACGCTCTTTGTCCCCTCTCTCTCGTACTGGTTAATCATCAATGTCCCGGTTTCTGCAACACGCGCGCTTGCTTTCCAGTTTATCGTTTTGTATGGATCTCCGACCGTATACTGCCGTATGTTGTCAAAATCTGTCGACACTGGCCCTGTATTTGAGACATGTGCCCTCGGGAACCTAACCCTGGTCCTATATTTTCTCCGGAGTTTTTCTTGTGCCAGTATCTTCGGCGTTATTTCAAGTTCCTTCTTTAGATCAACTGTTTCCGAAAGGCCGTTGATTATTCCCATAGACGGGAAATAGTTGAAGGATATGTTACCCATCTGGAATATACCTCTCCTCATCCCTCTTACCCTATAATGGAATTCCCTTTCCAGTGGGCGGAAGCCTTTGTAAACTATATGCACGTTGTTTCCATCAACCAACTCAAAAGAATCGGCAACCGGGAAGGACACATCAAACAGTCCGATCCCCCTATCTATGGTGATCTTTACAGTGATCTCAACAATATCTCCGACATACGACTTCTCAGGGATTTTTATATCGAATCTTATCGAAGGATTTGTTTCCATCTCATACATTATGATTAGGAAAATCGCTATTGTGAGTATGCCTGCGATAAGCCCTGGCGTCGTCGATACAGCGGCCCCTATTGCAACGATGGAACCTGCAACGAATATTGCCATCAGGCTCTTTGTCCACTGATTTACCATTTACTGGACTTCCACTCACTTTGGAACTGTTATTTACTTGGCCACATCATCAATTATAATTGAAGGGTTTATGTTCTCCATCTCGTACTCAGGCTTGAGAATAAGCCTGTGAGAAAGTGATATGGAGTATACAGCCTTAACATCATCAGGTATTACATAGCTCCTGCCTTGCACGAAAGCATAAGATCTGCTCATTCTTAGCAGAGATATTAGTCCACGTGTGCTTGGTCCCGACATCACCCTGCTATCTTTTCTGCACTCGGCAAATGCTGATATGTAGTCCAGAAGTTCCTCACTTATTTTCACCTGCGTTTCAAGAGACTGTTGCATCTCCAGTATCTTTTCATTATCGGTAATGGTTCTTGCATCCCTGCTTGGGTCGTCCTTCTGCCATCCAATCCTTCTCTTCAGTACTTCTTTTTCGCTCTGGGGATGTCCCAGCGACATCTCGACCATGAACCGGTCCATCTGTGCTTCCGGCAGGGGGTATGTCCCCTCAAACTCGATTGGATTCTGCGTTGCGATAACAATGAACGGCAGTGGTAATTTAATGGTCTCGCCCTCAATGGTCACCTGTCTCTCCTCCATTGCCTCCAGCAAGGCAGCCTGCGTCTTAGGCGGAGCACGGTTTATCTCATCAGCAAGAATTAGATTGGAGAAGATCGGCCCCTTTATCACCTC
>JBBYJL010000089.1:0-4425 GCA_043196285.1 Thermoplasmataceae archaeon
GATATTCCAGAAGAAGTGAGAAGTCATCCCTTATCTCCATCTGTCCATTATTCAGGTATCGGATTTCAATATTTAGTTACTATTCCATGATAACTGCAAAATCCTGGTTCGACAAATCCTGGATCGTATGGATATGCAGAAAAATATTAATCATAAACGGTATGACAGTCAATGAAAGTTTTGGTTATTGGCGGATCGGGCTTCATTGGAAAGCACATCTGCCTTGGCATCAATGCCGACGAGGTCGCTTACTATTCACGATCAAGATCTCCGGATCTTGAGGCAAGACATATCAGGTGGATACCCGGATCAGTGCTGGAACAGGAAAAGGTGGCCATGAACATCGAGAAATATGACACCATCATTGACACTGCTGGCGTCTGGGACGAGACCCAGCAGAAGCACATGGACATCAACGTCCAGGGAGTCAAGAATATTGTTTCCGCAATCAAGACCTTTGACAAAGATCAGCGGCTTATCTACATATCAGCGATTAACGTGGACTATGGAACTGATGAATACTTCCGCACCAGACGCATTGCAGAGGGCAATGTGAACCTTGTGAAGAACAGCGCTGTGGTGAGACCTTCGGTTGTCTTCGGAAATGGGTCAAGGATAATGGATGATCTGGTAAGGATTGCAAAATCTTCTGTTAAGAAGCTTCCTTATACAGGCAACCTTGCGCCAGTCTACATCGAGGATCTGGTGACTGTGCTGAACAAGACCATGGATTTCAGGGGATCGATGAATGTATGCTCAAAGGAATCCATCAGCCTTGTTGATGCTGTGAATGCAATCAGATCCGAAATCGGATCAAATCCTGTCAAGGGTATTGACGTGAATCCCAAGAAGATGAACAAGTTCCTTGACAAGATGTCAGAAAAACTTCCAGTTCCAAAGGAAAGGATCAATATGCTCCTCCTCAACTATTTCCGGGAGAACACATCGCTTCCAAGATATGTGGATAACCCGGTAACTTTCCGCGGTTTCGTGGAACAGTATGTGAAGAACAGCGATCTCCTGCAGGCTTAGAGGAGTTCATAGAAGTACATGACCCATTGCTTCCCTGTATGTCATGATTGATAACTTGCCAAGATATTTGATCAAGTAATCTGACACCTTCCCTTGAAACAGCGGATCATTCCTCATCATCAGGAGATATCTCAGTGCAAGTTTCATATGCGCATGGGCGGACAGCAGGTTAGCTGCCCTTGAATCTCCCTGGGACATCTTCTCCTTAAGGTCAAGCCACACCTCCTCCTCGTGGTTGAGCGGCTTCCTCAGGTTATCGGGAATAAGTGAGTCACCATCGAAGAGATGCTCATAAAGCGTATCCAGTATGTCGATCAGCGATCTTGTTACCATGACTCTTTTGCTGTCCGATGCTGCAAGGCCAAGGGCAGACTGTGCAACCCTCATTTCTGAAATGTATGCAAAGTACGGGCTGTCTACCGGTATGAACTGATCCAGAAGTTCGCAGTATGCCTTGGTCACATCCTCATCAACAGGTTCCAAAATACATCCTCTTTAAAATAGCCCCGGGCAGATTCGAACTGCCGTCAACGGGTCCAGAGCCCGGTATGCTTGGCCACTACACCACGGGGCTATTCGCAGCTCTGCATATTCAGCTATCACTTAAATTTTTTTGATCCGGCTTTTCCCGATCGATCATGCGGATTCCATTCATTCCCATTCCAATGATAAAAGGATCGGTGTGCTTCCGTACAGTAAAGGAATATGCAGCAGCTGTACTTCCTTATTGATGGAGATTATTGTCATCCTGTGTTCGGATATCGGCTAATCTCCTGATGCGCAGATATGAAATCGATTCTGCGATGTGAAAGGATGTAATTGCATACCTGATAATTCCTACACGCAAAATTATTATAAAGATCAACAATGAATCGGCAGATGAAAAATTGGAGCGGCCATATTCAGTTTGACGAGAAGTTTGAATGGAAGGATCTTGCCAAAGCCTTTCCTGACATATGGGAGATAATAACAAGGGAATCCAAGCAGAACCTTGAGGATGCAAACTATGACCAGCTTAACCTCGACCTCAACATGAAGGAGATAACAAAGAATAGGAAGCCGTATGGATATCTCAGGGACGGGGCAAAGTTCAGACTCATATTCCCCATAGATCAGAAGGAGATGATAATATACAGAGGCATGCCGTCGGAACAGATCAAGGATCTAACGGAGGCGATAGCCAAGATACTTAAGAACAAGAAGATAAAGTTCACAATAGCCTACGACAAGATGATGCTTATCGATATTAAGAGTCGCAGACGTTATGGTTAAGCAATAATATTTTTATTCATAGCAAATAATTATATCGCTTACTGCAATGTACCGTTATGGTCAGCAGGATTAAAGTTGTAAATGAGGTAGGAGAACTAGTAACCATTTTTCATGCTGCAGATACCGATATCAAGAGGAAACTATTGCTTGATCTCTCCACAGGCTGGATTACGCTCAATGAAATTGAGTCAAAATATGGATCCCCGGGAAAGAAAGCCCTTCTCTATCTTGACAAGATAAAGATGATAGAAAGCCAGTGGATGACCGGTGAACGGGGACCGGAAAAAGCTTACCATACTTACTATACCAACGTACAGATAAATCTCATGGGATCGATGGACGAGCTTGCTGATATCATTTATGCAACAACCCTCAGTGAGGATTCCCTGGAAGACTACGAAAACAGGCTGAGGGGCATGATGACCAGTTCTGAAGGGGTCTTTGTCGGCGACGCTGCTGAGAAGCTCCAGATATCCCAGACGCTCCTCAGGGGCATTGTCAAGAGGTCAAGCATACTCCAGATCAAGGGTTACAAGATCGAAGTAGTGGAAGACGCAATCTGAACATGACAGAAAACCGGGAAGTTTCAGTTCTCAGATACGGACACAGACCGTTCAGGGATAAGAGGATAACAACCCATGTTGCGCTGACGGCAAGGGCTTTTGGCGCCTCTTCTGTTTTCATAGACCAGAAGGATGATGTGCTTGAACAGAGTGTTCACAAATTGACCGATAGATTTGGCGGCAGTTTCAGGATAGAGAGTGGCGTCAACTGGAGGAGACTCTATGAAAATTTTCCTGGAACAAGGGTTCACCTGACCATGTACGGCATACCTGTTGATGAGGCTATACCAAAGATTAAGGAAAGAAAGAAGCCTGTGATGGTCTTCGTTGGTTCCCAGAAGGTACCGCCTGATGTCTACTCCATGGCAGATTTCAACGTTTCTGTTACAAACCAGCCTCACAGTGAGATAGCAGCACTTGCAATATTCCTTGACAGATATCATGGAGGAGAGGAACTCAGGACAGAACAGAACGGAAAACTCAAGGTCGTGCCAATGGAGAAGGGAAAGAAGGTTGAATTCATTCCTGATGAAAGGGAATGCATGGAGATCCTTAGCGAAGAGGGTGCAAGCGATCTCCTGATAAACCACCTGAAGGCTGTCAAGGAGCTTGCTGTAAGAATAGGCGAGAAGTGCAATGCAAGACCTGACCTGATAATAGCCGGATCACTTCTTCATGATATAGGCAGGACGAGGACACAGAAGATCGATCATGCAGTTGTTGGCGCAAGAATTCTTTCCGGGAGAAACGTCAACTCTGAAGTTGTGAGGATAGTCGAGAGGCACATCGGTGCGGGAATTACCAGGGAAGAGGCTGTGGAGCTTGGACTTCCTGAAAAGGACTACGTTCCCGAGACACTTGAGGAGAAAATAGTGGCACAGGCAGACAACCTTATATCAGGCGCATCTAGGATAAAGATAAATATTGCTGCTGATCATTACCGTAAGCTGGGACTTAACATACAAGCTGACAGGATGATAAGACTCCAGAGAGAACTGTCATCAATATGTGGCGTTGATCTGGATGAAATCTGACGGAAGGAAAGCAAAAATTAAAGTTAAGCTTGAGTTAAACCCTAGTCAGTTGCCGCCGTAGCTTAGTTGGTAGAGCACCCGGCTGTTAACCGGGCGGTCGTCGGTTCAAATCCGTCCAGCGGCGCTCGGGGTCGTAGCTTAGCTCGGTAGAGCGCCTGGCTCATAACCAGGTGGTCGTCGGTTCAAACCCGACCGGCCCCATCTCCACTTAGGGGATATAGATAAGACCCTAAAACGTGCGGTTTTTATTAGCACGGCATGCGTTTAATTTATGTATTAAAATAAAAAATATTGACTCTAGTCATTTAAAGAAATTAATTTTTACTGATTATTGTTCATATCAGCCGACCTATATAAGGAACATGAATCATCGCTATTGGTAGTCATTTATGGTTGATTGAATTCAGGCAAAGGACCCCTGATCCAATTGTCCGAGGACATGTTTCTCGGATTGAGTACCTATGATTGAATGATTTCTGGACCATAGTGAACGACAGTTGACGATAGATGGAGAATGTTGACGG
>JBBYJL010000090.1:0-4359 GCA_043196285.1 Thermoplasmataceae archaeon
GCATGATCAGTCTCCCCTCCTCCAGATTTAACACTGTGAATGATCGGCGCAAGATGGATAATCCGTGAATCACTCTTCGCCGTGTTTTCGGAGATATTTATGAATAGTGTCGATATTTATAAATACAATCTTCAGATTTCGGACACCGCACTATTTCATGAGGAATTTTGATGAAAAACGAGGATTTTATAAAGTTAGACTTCGAACTGAGGGCAGGAGAGGACAAAAAGCTGTATGCAACCAACAAGGAAGATCTTGCAAAGGCCGAGAATATATACAATGAAGAGACACATTATGGAGATTTTTACGGAATTGTTGGCACTGAGAGTTTCCTGAAAAAAGTAAATGAATCACTGCTCAATGCAGAGATCGGAAAGGAATATGAACTGGAAATACCACCTGAGGATGCATATGGCATCCGTGACCCTAAAAACATAAAGGTTCATACTGTCAGGGAGTTCCAGAGACAGAACATTGATCCAGTTGTCGGGCAGGAAGTGATAATAGACAGAAAACAGGGAAGAATCATTTCTGTCACACCTGGAAGAGTCATGGTTGATTACAACAACAAATTTGCCGGAAAGACCATATATTACAAGTACACAGTAAAGGAGATTATATCTGAACCAACAGAGAAGGTCAGAGCACTGCTTTTCCAGAATTACTCCAGCAGTGCCCAGAAGTTCGGGATCACCGTTGAAGGTGAAAATATCAAGATAGACATACCAGAGGATTCAAAATTTGATCATTACTGGTTTGATGTGAAATTCAGGGTTGTCAACGAGATAAGGAAATACCTGCCCGACAACAATATCCTGCTAATAGAATCATATCCCAAGCAGCAGAAGGCAGAGATCGCGCCTGAGGGGGCCTCTCAGGAACCACAGCCTGTTCCTGCCGAAGGCACTCAGGCCGCTGAAACCACCAGTGAAGCCGGTCCCGAAAAGACAGCAAATGAGTGAAGAAGACATAAAAGACAGATTATCCAGCTTATCGAAGCGAGTGAGCGTGGTCCTGGTGGAACCGAAGTACCCAGGGAACATCGGTGCTGTTGCCAGGGTCATGAAGAACACTGGCCTGAACTCACTTTACCTGCTTGGTGGAGCCGAAATTAACGATGAGGCCTTGATCAGGGCTGTCCACGGAAGGGATGTCCTTGAATCATCAAGAAGAATTGAGTCAATGGATGCCATAAGAGATTTTGCAGACTATATTGTTGGTACATCCAGTGTTCCCACACTTAACAGGAAAAAGTTTGTCAGGATTCCCATGAATCCCGACGATCTCTGGAAAAGGCTGTTGCCATCCGGAAAGAGGATAGCAGTTCTCCTCGGGAGAGAGGATGACGGCCTCAGGACCAGGGAGCTTGAGATCTGCGATTTTTTCGTATACATTCCTGCCAATCCTGAGTATCCTGCATACAACCTGTCACATGCAGCCGCAATAATCCTTTACGATCTGTTCAAGCAAGTATACGACAGCAGCATAGCTGTCGATCCGATCAGGGGACAGAATCTTGAAAGGATGATGGATCGGATAGCTGACATTGTTGCACTGTCAGGGTATCCCGGCCATAAGTCCAGAAACCTCATAGTGATGATCCGCAGGATACTATCCAGGGCAGATCTCAGCGAGACCGAATTCTTCAAGATGATGGGTATACTGAAGCTTGTGAAGCTGAAGATGGCTCAAAATGATGAGGGCCGGGATTCAGCAAAATAATAATCGAACCTTAACTCCCAACACAAAGATTACGTAATAATGACGGGGTGGACCTGCCGCAACATGTTAAAATAGACCGCTTCGTTTATTTTACGTTGTCAGAACCGCCGGATTATGAAAATTATGATTTCACAAAGATTTGGACTGGAAGAGACCTGGTCAACCTTGCAGAAATGGAGATGGTGAAGAGACTTGCCGGAAATCCGGGAAGATGCCTTGATCTGGCAGGAGGATTCGGCCGTATCAGCAGTATTCTTGAGAACGTATGTTCTGAAAATTATCTAATAGATTTTTCATCTAAAAATACAGGAATTGCGAGATCCACTCTCCGGAAAACTCATGTGTTGCAGGGAAACATTTTCGATCTTCCCTATGAGAACGACTATTTTGACCTCGTTATCCTCATGAGAGTCATGCATCACATAGAGAATCCGCATAATGTATACAGGGAGATAATGAGAGTTGCAAAGAACGGCGCATCGGTGATCATAAGCGTACCCAACGTTTCTCTGGGCAGATTCAGGAGGCTTGAAAGAATAGAACTGGTTGGTAAGGGCGATAACGGGCACGAGATATTTGCAGGTCCATTGAAATGCTATTTTTACGATGGACTTGATCTGGAGTCTATCCGGGGGCTCGGACTGTTTGACAATGCCCTGGGGAGAATGATGAATTCACTGAAATTTCTGTACTGGATAGATATTTATACCTCCAGGCTCTGGTTTCTGAAGAACAACATCATCCTGAATTTCAGAATCAGGAAACCTTCGAAAGCAAACCAGGAGTTACAGATTCTTAAAGAGAAAGATTCAGGCGAGGCTGTGACATAAAATTTTATATTGTGATCAAACCTACAGGAGACCATAATAGGTTCGGATTTGTAAATCGTTGATCGATTGCTTTCGTCCGGATCGATATGGTGCTGAATATGTCGATTAGATCAAATACGAAAACCAGTGATAGCCTGAAGTTAACTATCTCAGGCCTGCTTGAGATTTCCAGAAAGGAGAATTCGGCTTTCTGGAGGGATATTGCAGAGAGGATTAGCGCGGGAAGGAGGAGATACGCCAGCGTGGATGTGGGAAAGATCGAAAGGTTGTGTTCCGACGGTGATACTGTTGTAGTAGCTGGATCTGTCCTTGCAGGTGGCTATTTCCAGAAGAAGATAACCGTTTCAGCCCTCAGGGCATCCGAAGCAGCGAAGGAAAAAATAAAAATAGGCGGGGGCACATTCAAGCCCCTGGAAGAGCTGGCAAGGGAGAATCCTAAGGGGACAAATCTCAAGATAATAAGGTGATTCAAATGATTTATATAGATGGAAAAAACTCAATTTACGGTAGACTCTCCTCCTACGTTGCGAAACAGCTGCTGAATGGAGAGGAGGTCACTATTGTTAATGCCCAGGATGTTGTAATTACGGGTAACAGGGATTTTATCACGAAACATTTCATGGAGGAAAGGGATGTTGGGAGCGTAAGAATGGGACCATACTATCCCAGAACACCCAATGCGATCCTTCGCAGATCCATAGGTCAAATGCTGCCGAAAAAGAAGACCAGGGGGAAGGAGGCGCTTGCAAGGTGCATGGTTTTTGTTGGTGTTCCTCCTGCTTTCAAGGACACAAAATTCCAGACTGTTCCGCAGGCAGCCAATCAGAAGATGAGCGGCTATATGACACTGGGTGACGTTTCTAAAGTGCTAGGTTTGAAGGTGAAAAATTGAAGAACGTGAATATAGTTCTTACCTCTGGTAAGAGAAAGACCGCGGTAGCCAGAGCTACCACGAAGAAAGGAAATGGAATAATAACTATCAACGGAACTCCCGTAGAAATTTATCCCGTACCCCTTCTCAGGGAAAAGATAATGGAATCAATAAGGCTTGCCGGTGACAGGGCTACCTCAATAGATGTGGAGGTCAAGGTTCATGGCGGAGGCCCTACTGGTCAGGCGGATGCCTCGAGAACAGCTATTGCGAAAGGGATGGTTAAGTACTTTAAGGACGACGCTCTTCAGGAAGTGTTCAGGCAATATGACAGAACCCTTCTAGTGAACGATATAAGAAGGAAGATGCCAAAGAAGCCAACTGGTTCTGGAGCCCGGGCAAAGAGACAGAAATCGTATAGGTGAGAATGTGATAATTCCTGTTAGATGCTTTAGCTGTGGCAGGGTCGTTGCCTCGGATTACGAAAGATACAAAGAGAAACTAAGGGAGATAACCAGTGCAGGCGAAGCAGTCACGTCCGAGAAGATCGAGGGCATCCTTGATTCTCTCGGGGTGGAAAGATACTGCTGCCGCAGGATGATCATATCTCACACTGACCTGATAGACGAAATAATCCCCTTTTCTTGAAGGGACCGTGGGGTAGCTTGGTATCCTACCAGCTTGGGGTGTTGGTGACTTGAGTTCAAATCTCAACGGTCCCATACTAAATTAGGGGATATATATAACACGAAAAACTTTTGTGATTTTTGATTTACATATATTAATAAGTAAATATTATTCCTTTGAACGCGAGTTTACACGAGTTGAGACCAATTGTTATCTAGAGGGTGATCAGCCCCAGTTCTGTTGAATGGTTGATTGTAGATGCATATAGGATCTTTGTTTATTTGTTTGCCGTATCCACAATGGGTAGCC
>JBBYJL010000091.1:0-4258 GCA_043196285.1 Thermoplasmataceae archaeon
CCCGGCTTATTCTTCTCTGCATTTCCATCCTTTCCCTCTGATCAGTCTCAGGTTTTATCTCATACGACTTTCCATTCTTCTCACCAATGTTTGATGGATGTCTTTTCCTGTATTCATCAAGTTCTTCACTGAACTTCATTTCCTTCCTATAGTTTGTCCACTATTTTCTTAAGATTCACATATGCTCTCTGGAATTTCTCCATAATTTCCTGATCTCTGGGTGTTTGATAGTGTATTGAAAGTGCTGTAAAATTGAAAAGGTTCTGCACAATTCAGATTTGAAAGATGAAAATATGCAGGACCAATTGGAAATAGTGAAAGAGGTAATAAGCAGTTTTCTGAAGGACAGGAAAGAAGGAAAGATGAAAGGAAGCCGGTGCAAGAACCAAAAAGAAAAAAGGTTGACAGGGATTCTCTGCGTCAACGAGTTGACAAGTTGTGGCCTGACCTGGACAGGATGTTCCTTGAAATAGAAGAATCCGGGCTCGACCTTATTGATACGCTCAGGGAGTTCGGTTACAGGACGAAGTTGGAAGGCCTGAATTTGAAAATAGTCAAGAATACATGAAACAAATTTGCCACTAAGAGTTTCATTCACCAAAATGCACAGAGATCCATGTTTGCCAGGAGAAAGCAAAAATTTAACATCCTCAATAAATTCTTTGGATGCCTGGTGAGAGTCCTATGGACATAATAGACAAGAACATCATTCAGTTACTTCTGAAAGACGGTAGAATTCCGCAGAAAAGGATTGCAGACGAGCTTAAAATATCTCCACAGGCACTAAAATACAGGTTAAACAAATTAATCGAAGACGGCGTAATCAAGAAGTTCGTTCTTCATGTCAATCCTGAATTCTATGGAAATACTCAGGTTTTCGCTGCATTTGTTACCGATCATGACTATACTGACGATATTTTTTCAAGGTTCAGGTGCCTGGAAGACATATCGATCTTCGGTTTTCAAGGAAACAACAAGAATGAGATTGAGCGCATACTTAAGAAGGCATATGAGAAACTTGGCCCGCCTTTCATGAACTATACTCCGCCCCTTTCGGCTAAATTTACCAGCGTTAGCGACCTTGACAGAAAAGTGATAGAGGCACTCAAGGAAAACCCTAGAATGGCTGTTGCATCTATGGCAAAGCAATTGAGCATTTCTAGCGCCTCTGCCAAGAGGAGAATACTTCGCCTGAAGGAGAGGCGAATCGCGTCCGTGATACCCATCCTGGATCTCAGCAAGACTGATGCTGTTATTTTCCTACTATTCAGTAACAAGCCGGAACTTGTCATGCCTGTGATTGAAACATCTCTTATCTTCCAGATTTCAGACAACAATGGGGGAATAGCAGTCTGCTTCTCCGAGTCCCTTGAAGCAGCTAAAAGGTTGATAGTAAATGCCAGAAAGTCAGATGAAAAATCAAGGGTAATGGTCGTTTATGACTATGACTTCCTCAATTGATCACTTCTTTTCTACTCCTGAGCAATGATATCATTGCAGGGAAATACAGTGTTCTTATCACAAATGTATCCACGAGCAACGAAACTGCAAATGCTATACCAAGTTGCTGCAGGAATGCAATAGGGACAAGACCCAGCGATCCGAGCGATGCAGCGAGGATAACACCAAGGGCAGTCACAACATAGCCGGATCCGCCCATTCCCCTGTAAAGTCCTTCGGAGAATCCATGTGATTGCTGCTCCTCCTTAATCCTTGAAATCAGGAAAACGGTAAAATCGTTTCCAAGCGACATCAGGATTATAAACAGTATCACTGGTATTAGGAAAATCAGGGATTCATGCAGTATGTATGTTATCACCAGATATAGTATCCCCAGCGTCCAGGATATACTTATGAAGACCCCTGTTAGGGCTATCAGCGGGAACTTTATCGATCGGAACGAGACTCCTATAATTATTGCAATAGCTGCAACAATCAGGATCTCTAGGACAGAATACTGCTGCTTGGAAGAATCCTTTAGATCTATGATGCCGGAGGTAATCCCGCCAACTATGAAACTGCTGTTGTCCCGGAGGTGCTGAACAGACTGGATTGCATTCTGCGAGTAAGGTGTGTAATTCAGTTCTACAATGAAATAAACACTCCTGTTGCCGTTGAAGAGGAATGCCAAATTTTCTATCTGCCCATTTGCGGGTGAAGGCCCTATAATATCAGTAACGCCCTGTGTATTTTTTATGTAATTCTGGGCTGAAACTATCTCGTTGTATGCAACCAGACTGACATTGCCATGGGAATATACCGGCGCGGTAAGGTTGTATATCACAAACACCGGATACAATGCAGATCCGCCAAACTTCTCGTTTACAGTATTTAGGGCAACGACGCTCGGAAGATTTGCAGGAAGATCACCTGATATATTGTAGGTAACGGGTACTTCAAACCAGAAGTAGACGGCTGGAGCAGCAGCTATCAGGATAGCTGCCAGAACAGCTTTCCTCTTCCTCGAAGAAAATTGCCCGGCCCTGTAGAAAAAGGACTTATGCACCTCCGTCGAAGGAAGCTTTCTGAAAATGCGTCTTCCCAGCAATGCAGCCATGGCAGGCAGCAGAGTGATCTCTGCAAGAACAGTAAGAAGCACAGCCATGAACAGTACCGGTCCCCATGTGTTGAGTCCGCTGATAAAGAACAGCGATCCCAGGCTCGTTGCAACTGTGAGTCCACTGATGGCTACAGCTTTTCCGGACTTTTCTGCTGAGCTCCTAATCGCAGCTTCTGAAGACTTGCCGTTCGAGAGCTCCTCCCTGTAACGTGATAGTATGAAAAGCAGGTAATCGGTGGACACACCAAGCAGGACAGCAGTAAGCGTATAAGTAACTATGTAGTTCACAGGCTGGTATATAGTTCCTACAACAAAGACTGAAACATAGCCAAGGACAGTGGCTATACTAACAAGGACAAGAGCAAGTATGGGTGATATGAACGATCTGAGCACCAGCCCGACGATTATTGCGAGAAAGACAAAAGTGAAGATAAACCCGACGAACGAGTCACCCTGGGTGCTCTGTAGATCGTATGAAATCGCTCCATTACCTGTTACGCTACCCTGATCCCCAAAGAAACTTGAAGTATATTTTCTGACTTCGGGAACAATACTCTGAGCTGGGTAAAAATTGTTGGCTCCGCGGTATGATTGCGGCACGTTCAATATAATGTTGATAAGATAGGTAGTGTTGTCTGGGGAAACGTACTGCTTATAAACGAATGCAGGGGCACCGCTTAAGCCGTAATTCCTGACATAAAAATCACCGAGGTTTGCAGAATTCACCACAGAGTAAACAATCTTTACAGGAACGGAATATCCATGCAATAACATGAGGACATAATGGGTTATCAGGTAGTCGTAACTTGAATAATTATCAAGATTACCATATTTTATTATAATGCCCGTATAGGACAAGTTTAAAGTTCCTGCGGCGACACTTGTGGCGTTGTATACATTGTAGTATGGGCCAAGCTGAGAATAATGTTTCAGGCTGTTATTCAAGGCTGACAGGAAAAAATTCTGGTATGTGGTGTTAGTATATCCTGCTCGCTCGGCTGCAGCATATATTTCTGATGAATTGTAACCATATAGCTTCCATTGTTGATAGAAAGATGAAGGAAACTGGAATATCGAAGTACTCTGGTTGTAGACAGCATGGTATGTTTCATTTATCAAGACAGAAGAAGTTCCATAGAGCCCGTCAAGGAAAGATGCATAAACTGAGAACGCAGACTCTGTTGTGCTTACATACTTCACTGAACTTTTTATTTTTTCCTGAAAATTAAGGGTATTATTCGCTATAGTTAAGTTGTTAGCGCTAGGTACTGAGACCACCACAGTAAGGGAAGAATTCTGGGGATTAATTTTGGAAAGTATCTCACTTGCCTTAGTTGACTCGAAATGTGAAGACCCTGAAGTAGAGTTGGAATAACTTACATAGTTCGTATATGAAATTATTACCGGGGTAAGTAATAGAATCCCAATCACCCAGAGAATGACTACAATCCTTCTATGTGAAATTGCAGTATTGACTATTCTGCCGATAATGTCCTGTTTCATTGTTTAGAAATTGGCATTGAATAGTTTAAATCTGTTAAAAAAAATTTTTACGAGATTTTCCAAAAACCCCTACTGAAAGCTTTTTTCATGATATCATGATCAAATGACATGAACCTGCTTCAGACTGGATTATCCGATCTGTACAAAGAAGTTGAGAATCCTGGCGATCCCCTGTCAGGCATTGGGAACCGCATG
>JBBYJL010000009.1:0-31446 GCA_043196285.1 Thermoplasmataceae archaeon
AGACTTTTTTCCAGTGCTTTTCTAAAAGCATTATGTGAATACACTATTCTTTCATCATGCCGTTCTTAAAACGTTGTGCACTGTCATGCACCAGTTTTATTCGTAGCGTAAGCAGTCTCAGTCGAACCTGATCCAGGCATGTCAGGTACATGCCTGAGGTACAGGTATTCATTCTTCATGGACTGCCAGGAGGCTGACGCACTCACGGGGAACGGGTCTCCGCACATATCTGGACAACGAAGGGTTATTGCAAGGGATGCAAGCCTGTCCCTATCGTTGTTATGATCACAGTTATCACATCTTGATATCTTCCAGGCAGGGTGCTTTAATTTACCGCCACATAAGGGGCATTCCGATGAAGTCCCTCCCGGATTCACGTAAATTGTTTTCCATTCCGATTTGTATTCAACTATTTTTTCCACATACAATAACAAGACATTATATCATTACTTAATAATTCCAGTTAACGGTTCAAACCCTCCATGGTTTATTGAGATATGTTTTCAGGTCACTTTCGGCTATCGTCTTATACTTATTTCTGTTATCGGGAAGATCTGCTTTTTTAGACTTTCTAAGGACAAAGATCAGGGATACTGACCGAAGTTTTAGATCTGGATATACTGGAAATAGAATGCGACAGGATCCCTTCAGCATGCTTATCGGGGAAACACTTCCAGTGAATATACCCCCGTTTGTCAATGCAGTAAAGACCTTAATTCCTGGTGAAAATTGGCGTCTTATCACTGACCAGAGATGAAATCAGATCTGTTTAAAATAACATACATGGATATCGCCCACGTAGAATTGAGTTGAAAGAATGAGGATCAAGCAGTCATCTCTGGATTTCTATGCCTTTGTTTCAGTATACGGCCAAGGATTTGCTGGCAGTTTCATAAAGAAGATTCACCAGGTAGGGGCAAAGGATTTCATATTTCAGATATATCGGAGCGATCTCAAAAGGAGAAACCTTTATGTGTCACTGGAAAGAGGTATCGCTTTTATGGATTTTCCAACAGAACCAGAGCCAGGACAGATCGCCATCACCCTGAGAAAAATGTTATCCGAAAGAAAGATTGAATCCATCAGGCAGGTTAACTTTGATCGGGTCATCGTGATTAAACTTGTTACGGGACAGGAAATAATTTTTGAAATGTTCAGAGAAGGGAATCTGGTTGTAACCAATGACGGTATCATTGAATTTGCATTTAATGCAAGGGAGTGGAAAAACAGAAAGATAATGAAGGGTGAAAAATATGTTCCGCCCAGCTCTATCAATCCTGTAGAAGTGGATCAGAAGCAACTCAAAGATGTCCTTTTCACCAGCAAGGCCTCTCTTGTCCAAACTCTTGCGACAAGAATGAATCTGGGAGGAGATCTGGCAGAAGAAATCTGTTTTCGCGCTGGGATTGATAAATCTATTTCTGCACCTAACGCGCTTGACTTTGTTGACATAATACTTGAAACTACAGATTCCATACTTAAGGAATCTAAGAGTGGTAATGCCTACTTCTATGAAGATGAGGAGATTATGTCACCAGTCATACTCAAAGTAATCCAGAAGGACCCTACTAAGGTGTTCACTGATCTCAATGAGGGCTTCTCCTTCTATTTCACAAAATATCCTTCAGGACAGGAAAAGGAAGGACCGATAAAGAAAAGAATTGAGTCTCAGAAGAGAAGCATTGAGGAATTTCTTTCAAAGTCAGATAAGTTGAAAGAGCAGGGAAAGAAGCTGATCTCTGATCTGAAGAGATATCAGAAACTGCTGGACGATTTGAACAGGATGATAAGCACTGGTGAAATCAGGCCTGGAGATATATATGATGGATTCACCATACAGAAAATAGACTACGAGAAGAAGAGAGTTGAAATCTCATCCGATGGAGATTTGATGGAGCTATATCTTGGAAAAAGCGCTGGAGAGAACGCAAACGAACTGTTCAATTCCTCAAAGGAATTAAGAGAAAAAGTCCGTGGGGCTGAGTCGGCACTCGCTGAATCCACAAAACTGTTTGAGAATTCCAATGTCACTCAAAATAAGAGGAAAAGGCAGAAAAACTGGTTCGAGGTTTACCACTGGTTCTTCACATCCAGCGGAAACCTTGTGATGGCGGGCAGGGACAGAAAAACCAACGAGAATCTTGTAAAAAAGCACATGACACATTCTGACATATACGTACACGCCGATCTGTATGGTGCCCCCAGCACATTAATAAAGTTTCCAAGCAAAGATTCACAGTCTTTGGATGATATTAGAGAAGCTTGTAATTTCAGTGTGGCATTCTCGAGAGCCTGGCCGGCAGGGGTAGCGTCAGGGACTGCATACTGGGTCTACCCGGAACAGGTAAGTAAAACGCCAGAATCTGGAGAGTATGTGTCAAAGGGAGCATGGATAATCAGGGGAAAGAGAAATTATGTTTTTGATCTTCCAATGAAACTCGAGATAGGCTGGCATATGCTTAACGATACAAGGATACTGATGATAGCTCCCATCAATACGAAGAGAAACTGCGAGACCAAACTTGTAAGGATAGAACCAGGAGAAGAGAAGCGCTCCAGAGCTGCGAAGAAGATAGCATCACTACTTGATGCAGATCCAGAAGAGGTAGAAGGTATACTTCCACCTGGCGGATTCAGGATCAGTGAACATTAAAATTGGACTATCTGATCATTTTCTTCAACTGTGTAATTACCTCAACTTCCTTGGGGTCTATCCCTCTCGCCTTTGCAACATAGTAGGAGAGGTAATCCCCGTAGTGAATCAGATAAAACAGCTTCGAAAGTATTGAATTTCCCCTTGGTTCAATAATGGTGAATTGCGAATCGGTAAGATCTGCCGTAGCACTTATCCTTTCCGAAATGAACCTGTTGTTTTCTGCACCAAATACAAGGAACTTGAACTCCTCCTTGCGATAGGTAGACTTCATGGGAATTATGTCGTTGTGATCCATTTCAGGGAAGAATCCGCTGTAAGCAAAGATCTTTGAATTCTCATTGAATTGTGTTTTCCATCTATAGGCGAGTGACCTGAAGGGAGTGAAACCGTAAATGAATGGTATCTGCCTGTTTTTGACCATACTCTCGGCCAGATCCATGATCTCACGATTGTTATTATCAAGATTTCTAGTAACCGAGGCAGCTTCCTTATATTCTGATGGAGCAAAAGACATGAACGTATTGATGAGCGGTATCAGCAGGTATCCGATTGCTGATCTGGGCTGAAGACCACTGGGTATTATTAGCGGGTCGTATTTCTCCTGCGAGAGTACTCCCCCTGATGTTATTGATACCACCTTGGCTCCGGCGTCAATGCATTCATCAAGGGCTGTGACAGTTTCAATCGTGTTTCCCGAATAGCTTATTCCTATAGCCAGTGTTGACTTTCCAACAAAATTTGGAACCTTGTAGTCATTTATTGATATAACCGGCATATCGGAGTAAAGTTCCTGGAATATGCTACCTGCGATACCCGATCCACCCATACCGAAGATTACAATGTTGTTGAATTTTCCACTGTTTGGAAAAATGTTGAGTTTGCTCCCGAATGTAATCTGAGTCCAGAGTGATCTAAGTTCTTCTTCCACATTAGAGTAATGTTTGATAGCAAATAAAATTTTTATTTAGTGTTGTGCAGTTTTAAATTGCTTTCAAACAATCGTTAAAAATTTATATTCATGCGCTACGTTTCTTGGGTAAGTCACCTAATTGAAGACAATTTGTCCCTGGAGGATAGATAAGTTTTTAGAAAACTTAATGATCGAATATTGCCGTGAGACCTCAGTATATAAATGTGGACACATGGGATGGGAAAATTTCACTTGTCAGAAGCAATCCTAAGAAAAGTACTAACACCATACTTCTTGTTTCTGGACTAGGCGGTTTCAAGGAATACTGGGCTCCATTATTTGATCAGCCCGCATTGGAAGGCTATGATCTTGTTGCTGTAGATCTTCCGGGTCAGGGAAAGAGCATTTTCGGCAAGGACTATTCTTATGATGTAATGAATCAGGCAAAGGCGGTTATGGAAGCACTTGATTACATTGACGTATCTCAAATTTTTGGGGTTTTCCACACAACCTCTGGTTCGGTGGGGATTGCCATGAACTCAATCAAAAAAGGGTACCTGAGGAAATTTTTTGGGATAGAGACAACTTTCAACCTCGAACCCCGATCCACCATAGGAAAAATTATTAGTTACAATGAAAATGGATTCCAGGGAGTTTGGAACTCAATGATTTCCGATCTCAGATCCATAAATATCAAGGATTATCCTAGCAAGAATCCAAAGGATCTGAGGGACCTAATAAGACTCATGGTCCTAAGCGCTGAGAATACACCTTATTACGCTGTGTGGAGATTTTCAAAATCCTTCTATGACTTCATGAAAAAGGAGTTGTCTCAAAATCTCAAGTCACTGGAAGGGGTTGAAAAATGGTATCTCGCAGGTCAGCGTGACTTCAATGAAATACAGCCAATATCCAAGATTCTTGAGCAACTCAGGTTCTCGGTTGAGTTCGTGAGAAAATCCGGTGATATGATGATGTTTGAAAATCCAGCTGATTTCTCTAGACTCTTGACAAAGCTCATCTCCGAAAAAAACGAGCTTGTTCAATAATTTAGGATCAGATCGTAGTAATATGCGGTAGATTCCAGCATTCTTTGCTGACCAGAGTCAAACTTTAAATTGAAGCGTGTGCGAGCAGCATCCCGAAGTACTCAGCAACATAATAATAGTCAAAGTTCAGCTGGAGTTCGCATTCTTCGATAATGCCTGCAAGGATAAGCATGTTCCAGTAACTGTCTGGTTTTCCCTTCGTTATCAGATTTTCGGATATTGACAGGATAGAGGAAAGTCTACTTCGCTTAATTGCATCGATAATGGTTTCATCGTATAATCGCGCCTCAGGAGCATAACCATATGGCCCATTTTCAGAATGTGTATGGGCTTGATCAGCACTGATTATCAGCGATACGGATCTTGAATAATTATTAAGAGTGTGGCAGAGCGATCTTCCAAAATTCATCAGGACCTTTCTATCGCCCATTCGTGCCTGGCCGAGCGACACTATGTTCCTCTTCCTGAAAAAATGAAGTGGAATACCGGTTCCGAAATCCATCGGAAATACTGAATTACTGCCACTGCTTGTGATAAAATATGCTCCCTCTGTAATTTCCGGATTTCTAGTTGTAATCAGGTCTGCCAGGTTACTGTCAGTCTCATATTTTCCCCTTATGGTCCCTGTTTTCAATCTGTAGTTCAGCCTCAGATACTGGGTCTTTATCACTGATATGTTTCTCTCAAGTCTAAGGTTGTGAGGAGAAATAATGGCCAGGACATCAGAACTGTCATGACTGGCTATTGCTGCAAGTGATGTTGCCATTTCCCTACTGTTTGTATCTGGTAAATCAATTAATTCATCACCATGTGGAATAACATAAACATTTTTCAATACCATGATCATGATATTAAAACCTGCAATAATAACATGACCCCATCCCTGTTGGATGATTTTCCTAAAAAGATCAGGTAATGTTTCGCATAAAAATTAGTCTATTAATAACACAATTGAGAAAATCCTTATATTCGTACTTAATTCCGATTAAGATTGGTGAATTAAATGGCAACACAAAAGCCTCACATAAACCTAATAACGATTGGACATGTCGATCATGGAAAATCAACATTGGTAGGAAGACTGCTATTCGAACACGGAGAAGTTCCTCCTCATATTATAGAGGAGTACAAGAAACAATCCATTGAAAAGGGAAAGGCAACATTCGAGTTTGCCTGGGTAATGGATAGACTCAAGGAAGAAAGGGAAAGAGGAGTAACGATTGATCTCAATCACAAAAAATTTGAGACTGACAAATACTACTTTACTCTAATTGATGCGCCTGGCCACAGAGACTTTGTAAAAAATATGATTACCGGCGCAAGCCAGGCAGATGCTGCACTCATGGTCATCTCTTTCAAGGAAGGAGAGGGCGTTATGGCACAGACAAGGGAGCATGGTTTCCTAATAAAGACGCTGGGCGTGAAGCAGCTCATTGTTATTGCGAACAAGATGGACTCAACCCAGCCTCCATACAGCGAGGAAAGGTTCAATAAAGTCAAGGCAGAGGTTGAGAAATTCCTTCAGACTATTGGGTACAAGAACGCCCCTATTATCCCACTTAGTGGATACAAGGGAGACAACGTTACAAAACTTAGCCCGAACATGCCGTGGTATAAGGGTCCCACCCTTCTTCAGGCACTCGACAATCTTACCGTTCCTGAAAAGCCTACGAATAAGCCGCTGAGGCTGCCTATACAGGACGTCTATTCTATCACTGGAATAGGAACTGTTCCTGTTGGTAGAATCGAGACTGGTATTCTGAAGGTTGGCGACAAGGTTATATTCCTCCCTGCGGACAAAAACGGTGAAGTGAAGTCCATTGAGATGCACCATGAATCAATGCAGACTGCTGAACCTGGAGATAATGTTGGTTTCAACGTAAGAGGTATAGCAAAGAATGACATCAAGAGAGGAGATGTATGTGGTACCGTGGACTCACCTCCAACCGTTGTCAAATCATTCACTGCGCAGATAGTTGTTCTCAATCACCCGAGTGTCATCGCAAATGGATACAAACCAGTTTTCCATGTGCACACATCACAGGTTGCATGCAGATTTGAGGAGATTCTAAAGACGCTGAAGCCTCAGGACGGGACCACGCTTAAGGACAAACCGGACTATATTAAGACTGGGGACGTTGCCATAGTCAAGATAGTGCCTGACAAGCCCCTAGTAATAGAAAAAGTGTCTGATTTTCCACAACTTGGGAGATTTGCCATCAGAGATATGGGTCAAACAGTGGCTGCTGGCCAGTGTATTGATCTAGAGAAAAAGTGATTGATATGGCGTCATATAGGGCTCGAATTTCTCTTAGTGGAACCGAACATGGCATAGTGGAAAACGTCTGCGACGAAATACGTGGAATTGCAAAGAGAACAGGAGTGGAAATACATGGCCCTGTTCCCCTGCCTACCAGGAGACTGGTTGTTCCTGTTAGAAAGAGCCCTGATGGAGAGGGTTCCCCTACTTGGGACAGATGGGAACTGAGGGTACACAAAAGACTCATCGATGTTGATGCGGATGAGAGAACACTGAGGCAGTTGATGAGGATTCCTATACCTGATGGGGTTCAAATAGAAATACAGATAAAGAGCTGATTCTCTTTTTTATTTTTCAATATATTTTATGGATGTTTACGATAGTTAGGTGATGTGAAAATGGGCAGAAAAGAGGATAATATAGAAAAAGCGCTGGCCATAATGAAAAATACTCATAATATCAGAAATATTGGCATCGCGGCGCATATTGATCATGGAAAAACCACGCTGTCTGATAACCTGATTGCAGGGGCTGGAATGATGAGCGAGGAGCTCGCCGGAAAGCAGCTGATGCTTGACTTCGATGAACAGGAACAGGCAAGGGGCATTACAATCAATGCTGCTGTGGCTTCTATGGTTCATTCGTTTGAGGGAGACAATTACCTTATCAACCTCATAGACACACCTGGTCATGTCGACTTTGGGGGCGATGTTACCAGAGCTATGAGAGCGGTTGATGGTGTGGTTATAGTTGTAGACTCAGTTGAAGGTGTCATGCCTCAGACTGAAACAGTCATAAAGCAGGCACTTAAGGAAAGAGTACAACCAGTTCTTTTTATAAACAAGGTTGACAGGCTCATAAACGAGTTGAGACTGAATGAGGATGAAATGCAGAAGCGGTTCGGAAAAGTGATTACAGATGTGAACCGTCTAATAGGAAAATCAGCTCCCGATAATTTCAAGGAACTCTGGAAGGTGAGCGTTCAGAATGGAACTATTGCATTCGGGTCGGCCTATAACAACTGGGCCATATCGACGCATGCAATGCAGACAACTAAAGTCTCGTTCAAGGACGTTTACCAGATGGTAAAGGGTGGCCAGCAAAAGGATCTTGCAAAGAAGACTCCTCTTCACAAGGTTATACTGGATATGGTGATAAGGCATCTCCCGGATCCGAACAAAGCACAGAGTTACAGAATCCAGCAGATCTGGAAAGGCGATCTTGAATCGCCTGTTGGAAAGGCCATGCTTTCCTGCGACAGCAGTGGTCCGGTCTCCATGATGGTAACAAAAATAATTGTTGATCCGCATGCGGGCGAAATCTCAGTAGGGAGAATATTCAGTGGGACCCTGAAAAAAGGCACTGAATTGTATATTAATGGTGCTGGAAGTACTAAATTCAAGGTACAGCTACTTTCTCTTATGGTTGGCCCTGATAGAATCCAGGTGGACGAGATTGATTCTGGGAACATAGCTGCGGTTGTTGGACTGAAAGCTGCAGTAGCAGGTTCAACAGTATCCTCTATTCCCGATATGGACCCGTTCGAACCCATGGTACATTACACAGAACCGGTTGTAACACTTGCCATCGAAGCAAAGCACACTGCAGACCTTCCAAAGCTAGTTGATGTATTAAGAAGCGTCTCGAAAGCTGACCCTTCAATTCAGGTTGATATCAACCAGGAGACAGGCGAACACCTTATCTCAGGCATGGGAGAACTGCATCTTGAAGTAACACTTTACAGAATAAGGAATGATTACAAGGTAGAGGTGCAGACTTCTGATCCAATTGTGGTATACAGAGAGACCGTTGAGAAAACCGGCGGTCCTTTTGAAGGGAAATCCCCAAACAAGCATAACAGGTTCTATTTCAAGGTGGAACCTCTTCCTGAAGAGGTAATCCAGCTCATTAGAGATAACAAGATCCCTCAGGGATCGAAGTTCAAAGACAAAAAGGCTGTCACTGAGATGCTTCAAAATGCAGGATTCACAAGGGAAGAGGCACGGGGTCTTGAGATGGTGGAAGGCATGAATGTAATGCTGGATGTTACCAAAGGTATCCAGTACCTTGATGAGACCATGGAACTCCTTATGGATTCCTTCAAGGAGGTTATCGCAAGAGGACCTCTGGCAAATGAACGTGTTTTTGGCATCAAGGCTAGCCTGTATGATGCAAAGCTGCATGAAGATAGCATACACAGAGGACCAGCACAGGTCATTCCAGCTGGGAGGAACTCAATGTACGGTGCAATGTGCCAGGCGAAGAGGATTCTTCTTGAACCGGTGCAGAAGGTTTATATTAACGTCCCAATAGAAATAATGGGATCAGTGACAAATGAAATTCAGCAGAGGAGAGGGGTTGTCGAAGAGATGACGCAGGAAGGAGATGAAATGATAATCAATGCCAAGGTCCCTGTTGCAGGTATGTTTGGATTCGCATCCGCCATCAGAAGTGCAACAGGTGGAAAAGTCCTGTGGAACTCAGAGAACGCTGGTTACCAGAGAGTACCTCCTGAACTGCAGAAAGAGGTTGTTGGAAAGATAAGAGAAAGAAAGGGTCTCAAGCCTGAGCCATACAACGAGGACTACTACGCCGGTCTCTAATCTTTCAAAAATATTATTTCCATTTTTTTATAGGACATGATTTCTTCTATCGGTTTTCCTTACAAAAGTATAATTTGTTGACTTTCATTGGTATGTAGGTTTCAGCTTGAGATGAGTGTGAACAGGAATTACTCAGGAATTGATTCTACATGGGTGAACAAAAAATATCACCCAATTGTTGACAATTTCAGATTCAATTTTCATGCTTTTATCAGGAATCGTATAGGAGTTACAGGTGCCATTATCACTGCCTTGTTCTATTTTTTTGCTCTACTTGACTATGTTTATCCGCAATATCTTGGAGTACCCAATGACCAGACTGTCTACCAGTTCGCAGCGACCTACGGCGGTTTCAGAATATACTCCAGCCCAACACCGCCCGGATTTTTTAATGGATGGCAGTATATACTGGGAGCCACAGAGTACAACATACCTCTTCTGCCTATAATGCTGGGAGCCCTGAAATACGATTTAACAAATGCTACGTTTGTTGTGCTGGTATCGTCCTCCATAGGAATAGTTATCGGTGTCTTCTCTGGCTACGTAGGAGGACTCCTGGACGAAATAATAATGAGAATCACAGACATATTTCTTAGCCTACCGCTTATAGTTTTTGCACTTGTGGTAACCGTGGCGCTGGGCGACTCTGTAAATGACTTTGTCTATGCCCTGATCGTTGTGATGTGGCCCTTCTATGCAAGAGTCACAAGAAGTGTAGCCTTGTCCACCAAGAACCTGAACTTTGTTGAAGCAGCGAGGGCATCTGGATCTGGTCTCATAAGAAATGCATTTGTCCACATCCTGCCTAACTCTCTTCCCCCTGCCATTATTCAGATGTCACTTGACCTGGGTACGGTTGTTCTCCTTTATACCACGCTGTTCTTCCTGAACTCGTTCTTTGTTAATGGCCTGATTTTTGCACCAGAACTTGGAAATTTAATAGCTGTTGGATCAGCAAACGGCTACCTGTTTACCGGCGTGTGGTGGGCGTTCTTCTTCCCTGGCCTATTTTTGCTTTTTTTCATTGTAGGCACAAACCTGCTTGGTGATGGACTTAGAGACCTTTTTGATCCTTCGCTAAGATCCTGATTTCACATGAGTAGATATGTTATCTTTCAGTAATGCCTATTTTAGCCGTAAAATGGGGGAGCTGGGGTTCATAATTTGTGCTAGATGCGGCCTCTTCCCGAGATATTGCAGGTGTTTCCCCCTTCAAATGTCGCTGGTGGAATCTCTATGGGCTTCAATTCGCCTCAGTCTGGAGGTACTCTGTCCTCCATAATCAGTTATCGGATTTTATGGATGCAGGCCAGCTTGAAGCAATACGATATCCAACCCCTCTCACCTCTGTCCGCCAGCGGATAACACAATCTCCCAGAGATAATAATATTCCTTTCACTTGCTTTCATCGCCCATCTTGCAATTAAATGGTTTTTACATTATCCGTTACTGTTATTGCCCGATTCTGTGTTGAATTTTCCTGACCTCATATTAAGTTCAAAATCAGGGTCATTATGTTCTATGATCATTGCGGCCTTAGACCTCCCAGGTAATCAATACAGTCTCTTAATATTGAACTGTGGCAGATTTTTGCAGCAATTTCTGAAATTACATAAAAATTAAATCAGTTCTTATAATGAATGAAAATGAATCTTGCAGAGTTAATAGATCACAAGGTTAGAGTCTGGTTCATAGGACAGGGGCAGGAGAATCTCATACCGGATATGAGTTTTGACGGAGAGCTCAAAGGCATCGATCAGGGGACTTACATCTTCAAGACAAAAGACAAAAATTCAGGAACGGATCAGTATGTTGTAATGCCGATATCTTCCTGCAAATTATCAGTAGTGCCATGATATGGATTCCATTCTTAGAGAAGTTTGGTGAGCTCTGAATCTCTGGTTTTTATTAAAAACATGGCTAAAGATTAATATCTGCCAAATAAATTGTATAATCAATTTATTGAGCGGCAGATTTCATTGGTTCTATGGTATTCATAAGAATGTTCAATATTTCACTTCTTCTTGAATCGGCATCTGTCCCCTCGAAGTTGCACAGGACCAGAATGATATAACTATTCATGGTGGTTTCATCGATACGTACTATTGGCTTTCCATTTACACCATGAAGGTTGCCAATTTTTGACGAAACCGGTTCGACAATGCTTGAAAATGCGATATATTTTGGTACTTCGTATCTTGCTTGAACATTAATCCCTGATTTCCTAACAATGAGAGCTCCCTGAATGACTATTGAATTCGGCATCTTCACTATGTCTCCGCTTGCCGATTCTAATACAGTATAGTTGATTGATATGTCCCGGATTACACCGGTATATGCAGTGGCCTCAATCCTGTCGATGGAAAAATACTTCGGAAATAAGGTTGGATATGTTCCTCCGTACTGCCACGTGTTTATGGTCACTGTATCTCCAACCTTGAATGGTCTTACAACGGTGAGAAATATTCCTGCAAACTGGTTTGAGAGTACACTCTGAGCTGCCAGCCCTATAACCACTGAGAGGAGAGAGCCGCCGAGTATAACTGACGATACGTCCACACCCAGTTCTGCCAGAACTGCGATACCAATTACAAAATAACCTATAAGATTCACAATAAATAAGATTGGGTGTATAGAAGACGCCTCAAGGTACTTTCCAAGGAAGCGTCTCAGCGTATTCACGATGATCTTCAGGATAATGTAAATCATTAACGCTATAAAGAGTGCATTGACGAAGGAACTGAAATTTTCCGGAACGATATGATATACAGCAGTCACTAGATAAACTGCAATAAGGACTGCAGCCAGAATGATTATAAGCAAACCTACCAGTTTAAGCAGCCCATTCGTTTTGACTTTTTCCATAATTCTCTATCTGTTTTTCAATGTTAACTTTTTGGTGGATCGGGAATGTGACCTCATATCTCTGCTCTCGTGGTGGCTTTCCACTTCAAAGCGTACTGTTGGAACATCCGTGGGCTTTAGTTGCCCTCGGCGCGAAGGTATTCTATACGAAATGCTAAGCCATCTGACTTTACGGATGCATGCATGAAGCAATACGCTATCCGACCTTTTTTACTTCTGTCTGCCAGCGGATAGGAAGTATATGGATTTTCCACATAGATAGGTTCGATCTCATCGCCTATCCTGCAAAAAGGAATTCTTACTCACACTGTTAAAACATTATAGGGCTCTAAGAGGAAAGTATTATCTATTGTCTAGCTGATTATCTGGGAGATTAATTCAAGAATGGTTGAGAATCATGACAAGAATAGGAACGTCTGTTAAAAATCTGAAAGAAATCACCGACCTGCTCAATACAGTTATCACAGAGGTAAAACTCAAACTAGAAACTAAAGGCATAAACATAAGAGCTGTGGACCCCGCCCATGTGGCTATGATCAATATTGATGTTCCCAAGGAATCGTTCAGGGAATACGATCTTGATGGCGAAGAAGAAATTGCCATTGATGTTGAGAGACTCAAAAATGTCATAAAGGTGGCAAGAGACTCTGATGAGATAAGTATATCTAAGGAAAAGGACAAGCTTTTGTTTGAGATAGGCACAGTCAACAAAAAATTCAACCTGCTTGATCCAAGCACGGTTACTACGCCTAAAATTCCTCAAATCAATTCTGAGTTTTATGTGATCATACTGAAGTCGGATCTTGAAAAGGGCCTTAAGGCTGCCGAAGACGTATCGGATGCAATAAGACTTACCCTCACACCTGATTCTTTCAGGGCGAGATCTGTATCGGACACAGAGGAATCTGAATTGATACTTCCCAGAGACATGCTTAAAGAAATTAGTTGCAAGAGCACAATAAAGAGTTCATATCCGCTTGAATATTTGATCAGATTCATCAAATCAGTTACAACCACAGATGAATTGAAACTCTCGTTCAAGGACGATTATCCTCTGGTGATTTCCTTTAAATTTGGTGTGGGAAGAGATATCGATGGAACTTTCCTTCTTGCACCCAGGATGGAGCAGTAAATACTTAGCGTATGTACCAGACTGGTGTATACAGAAGGAAACAGTTCAGAATTTGATTCGTGTTAGAAGATGAGATCTGTCGTCAAGTTTACTAAGAAGGGATGCAGTTAAGATACAGCGAAGGTACGTTTGTGTGACTTAAGACTGCTGCATTGTCGGTTACTGAAGCATATATCCAGGATCAGAATATTTAGATCTCAAGCATAAGTTTACATTGAAACAGGAACATGTGTTATTACTGCGAACTCCCCCCGTATATGCCCAGATGATTGATATCCTCAATTTCAAAGAGTTTTTCTTTTGAGCTTAAGCTTGATCACATTAATCAGAAAACGCAGAAACGTCTAATGTGATTAACACTCACCTCGTATCGTTATGAATACTGTTTTATGATCTGAACAAACAAGTTCTGTGTATCAAGAGAGCGAAGAGATGATTTCTTTGCATGCTTATGCGTATTGTATTATTCATCATTCTTTTTCATAAAACATTTATATACAAATCTGCAGCTGTTAAAGTGCTTTTATAATAATATCACCTGTTTCTCATTTGGATGCAGATTCGTCCTGGTAAAGGCGATCATTGTCTATAGAAATGGCATATAATTGCATAGATCCATTGCTAGCCTTCATGACCTATCCTGGGAGAATGGTTTTACCGATCACGATGTTAAAAAGTCATGATTTTATTTCATGCATTGACCCATGTAATACACGGGCGCGAGGGGATTCGGACCCCTGATCTACAGCTTAGGAGGCTGTTGCCCTATCCAGACTAGGCCACGCGCCCTGGTTTGCGTATTCACCTGTTCTAGGGAATTTTGGATTTGTATATAAAACTTGAACAGAAGTCCCGATAATAACCTGCAGTCGAGAACAAGAAGATACCGAACAGAACATGATATTATATCAAGAATGCATCAGGAAAACATGTATCTGAGAATCGATGGATGGGAGTCTAACATGCGATTTTCCGCAGCGCACTTTATACCTTCGCATGATAAGTGTTCCCGTCTTCACGGGCACGATTACGCTGTAAGTGTCACGGTATACGGGGATCAGGAGAAGGAATTTTTAATTGATTTTCTTGAATTGAAAAATATTATCAGTAGAGTCATAGCACCAATGGATCACAGGGTCCTCGTTCCTTCAAAACCTGGCCTGCTTGAGTACGTAATCGATGATGTTTCGTGTACTGTTGCCTATGGACACAAACGGATGATCTTCTCCAGGGAAGATGTGTTTCTGCTGGATGCGCAGAGTTCTTCCAGTGAAGAGATGTCAAATTATATAGGCCAGCAAATTGCAAAATCGCTTGAGAAGTTCCCAAGGATACGAAGACTTGAGACTTGCATCGAAGAAGGACCCGGCATGGGTGCATGTGCGGAGATATCCATTAACCATGAATAAAGCCATTGTGATGCTTTCCGGTGGACTGGATTCCACCACCTCGCTTGCCTATGTGAAGAATTTAGGATACGAAGTAACAGCCCTGAGCTTCAATTACGGCCAGAGGCACAGCATTGAACTTCAGAGGGGAGCAAGAATAGCTCAGTTCTATGGAGTTGACAGGATAGTTTTTAATCTGGACCTCCGGCAGACTGGAGGCAGTTCACTCACCTCAGACACCATGGTAGAAGAGCGGGATATTGAATCTATTTCTGAGGAGATACCGAATACATATGTTCCAGCAAGAAACTCCATATTTCTTTCCATTGCCTTCTCTGTCTGTGAGGTGAAGAGGTGCCAGACTGTTGTTATTGGCGCAAACGCACTCGATTATTCTGGATATCCTGACTGCAGACCTGAATTTTTCAACTCCATGGAGATGTCCCTGAATCTCGGCACCAGGATTGGCAATGAAAGAGGAGTCAGGATAATGGCACCGCTACAGTACCTCAGCAAGGCTGAGATAATAAAACTGGGGAGCAGGCTGGGTGTTCCGTACCATCTGACCTATTCATGTTACAACGGAGGAGAAAAAGCATGTGGTAAGTGTGATTCCTGCCTCCTCAGGTTGAAAGGATTCATGGAGGCAAATCTTGTTGATCCGGTTCAATATGAAAAATTTCCAGATTTTTATCAGGATTATTTGAAAAATAGAAAGAGTTAATGGCTTTTAGCCAGGAACTCATCAACTTTTTTGCAGTTCTCAATCACGGATTTTGTCGTGTTCTTCCACAGAACAAGTTCTTCTGGAGTGAAGTCCAGGTCATATATCTGCTCTACGCCGTCTTTACCAATCTTTACAGGCAGTCCAATGAATATGTTATCTGCACCATAGTGCTTGGCATGGCTTCCTGTCAGGTATGCTGCGCTCGGAATGACTCTCTTCTTGTCTTTTATGACTGATTCTGCCATTGCGGTGATTGAAATTCCAGGAGCAAAGTATGCACTGCCTGTCTTCAGGTAGTTCACGATCTCACCACCGCCACCCCTTGTCCTCTTTACTATCTCGTCGATCTTCTCCTTGCTGAGTAACTTGTCAATCGGTATCCCCGCGATGTTGGAGTATCTTATGAACGGAACCATGTCATCACCATGTCCGCCCACAACAAACGCATTAACATCTTCAACTGATACGTCAAGTTCCATTGCCAGAAATGTTCTGAACCTTGAACTGTCGAGTGATCCACCGAGACCCATTATCCTCTCAGGCTTTATTCCTGACGCTTTCTGGAGTGCATATGCCATAGTGTCGGCAGGATTGGTAACTACTATCACAACTGCATCCGGGGCATATTTCTTGATCTGCTTTGCCACTCCTGATATGATCTCAACATTCTTGCCAAGAAGATCGTCCCTGCTCATACCTGGTTTTCTGGCAAGCCCTGCAGTTACAACGATGAGTTCAGAACCTTTGAGGTTCGAATATACTGAGTCGTCTTTAGTAGTGAATCCCAGTACCCTGGTATCTGATCCCCAGTGAGGGTTTCCTTCCGCTATGTCCAATCCTTTCCCCTCTGGCACCCCATCCACTACATCGAAGAGATACAAGTCTCCAAGTTCCTTGAGTGCCATGAACTGCGCTACTGTAGCACCTACGTTTCCAGCTCCTATAAGAGAAATCTTTGGTCTGTTCATGGTAGTTAATTGCTTGGTTGATTAAAAATCATTGTACCTGATTGCTGGTTGAATATACCTCGCTTATGGTATCCGCGAGGTTTGCAGAGATCGAGATCAGCAATAGAATGGAACCCGCAATGAATATCCATCCCACTGCAAGTGTCATAACAGAAAAAAGACCGACATAAATTGGCATTATGGCCACTGGGAGGGCGACAGAAAGCGATATTGAAGAGATGAGCAACCTGTTTGACACTATAAGGTATCCAGTTACAAGAATACCGGAAGCAAAAAGCAGCAGTGACAACAGCAGGATCAACTCTACCATCCTTCTCTGGAGGCTTCCCTTTACCAGATCATAAAATGCAGATGACACCAGAGCAATGACGATCGCTGCAATCGATATATACCCATAGGATCCAAAGAATCCAAACACTTCATAAAGAAACACCGGAACAGATTGTGACTGCAGGATAATAAACAGCATGGATGATGGAACCGGAAAGATCGGGTTTGCATAAAATGCAAGGAAGGCGAAGATCGATCCTATAATAGCAATGATTCTGGATGATACCTTCGCCTCGGGCGTGTCGAATAAATTGACAAGCGATGCAACAAAAATTAGGCTTCCTCCGGCAAAAAGCTCGAAACCCGATACAGGTTCAGAGGACATCACAAACGAAATGCCCATAAGCACAAACATAAGAAAAATCAGCATCGCAATGTTGCCCAGCCTATCCGGAAAACTGTACCTGAGCGCGATAAACAGCAGATACACTGAAATAACTATGAAGAAGACTGAGGAGAATATTCCGGTTCCCAGAGAAACAATCTCTGGCGAATAGATAGGGTAATTATACATTTCACCCAGGTAAAGGATTATTTCTGAAATCCCCTGAACCATAAAACCGACAGCCATTGCAGCTCCGCCTGTGATTAGAAGCAATGAGAAATTGAATCCGGATCTCTTCTCTTCTGACATTTTCGGTTTTGGCGCCTCGCTCTTTTTGTCATCACTGATGGGTACCTTGGCAAGGCTTGCACCACAATTTTTACAGAAACGAAATGTGTCAAGGTTTTCCTGCCCACAGTTTGGACAAATCTTAGTCACACACTTCAATGAACCGTCACGATTTAAACGTTTCCCTACTCTGCGGGATGCCTATATTGTTTCATTTGGCAGATTCAAATTCTGGAGAATATTTCGCAAAGGTGTTATATCTCCCGCCATCTTGTAAGCATTCTCGCTCCGAGGTAAAACACCGTCAGGTCTGCAAGAAGTATCAGCCACATAACAGGCATAACGGGTGACAGCCCAAAATAGCCCTGCACCAGAACTGCAGCTGGCGTCACCGGAGATATTGAAAGAATATACAGATAGAAACGTGGTATGTATGTGTAGGGATAAAATGTTGGAGGCAGGATAGTCATTATAACCGAAAGTATTGCGGCTATTCCCCAGACATTCCTGACATGTCCTATTGCACCTGATATTATGAACGAGATGGAGGATGTTGCAATGACCAGAATTAATAGTACTGTCACAAGGACAATGGTACCAGCGAGTGTGAACAGATGAAAGAGCAGTCCGAGTATGATGTAGAGTATTATTCCGGGCCCTGAAAAGACAACGTAGCTAAGTGTCATTCCAATCATGTAGTCCGTTGCTGAAATCGGGCTTGCAACAAACAGATCCTGTATCCTCAGCTGGAGTCGAAGAAATGCAGCATCTCCAGAACTCTGAAGTGCAACTGTCGCAACAAGTGATACGAAGCCACCTGCGACAGCATACGCAAGTAGCTGACCGTGACTCAGTATATACACCAGGAAGAGAAGAGTCAGAGGACTGCTCAGCGAAGCGATTATGTATGATGGCCCCCTGGCAATTGACCTGAAACCATAATACCATGCAAAAGTCGAGATATACCTAATATTCAATTTCAACACCATGCTTTATGAATACATCATCCAGAGAAACTGGCTTTACAACCTCTCCTGCTTCAATATAAACCATTGCTTCCTCTTTCTTCACATACTTAATTCTGGTAGAACCTATCACGATCTCAGGATCTTTTATATCCTTACCTTCAACCCTTACCAGTCCTTCAAATCTTTGCATGAGGTCTTTTACCGAACCCTTCTCAATTATTCTGCCGCCATCGATCAGTACAACCTCATTGGAAAGTTCACTGGCTTCTTCCATGTAATGCGTTGTCAGGATTATGTCTCCCTGTATCTGTTTAATCGCTGACCATACTTCTATTCTTGAGATTGGATCGAGCCCGGTTGTAGGTTCGTCAAGGAATATTATGTCTGCGTTTGAGGCGATAGCCATGGCAACAAACACCTTTCTCTTCGTACCACCGGAAAGTGTGTCTGTGGGTTTGTTTCTAAATTCCGAGATGCCGAGTTCCTCAAGAGCCTTATTGGCTGAGATTGTGGATTCCTGCAGTGACTGACCTCTACCCGTGAGATACATTTTAACTATCTCAAAGGGTGTAAGAATTCCGATTGGAGAAGCTTCCTGCGGTATGCTTACAATCCTGCCTCTTATTCTGTCAGGAAACTTTACCACATCCACCCCATTGATGAATGCACTGCCGGATGTTGGCATAAGCTGCGTCGAAAGTATCCGGATGAAGGTAGTCTTTCCTGCCCCGTTTCTACCTATGATAGAGGTTACTCTTCTATCGAGTACGGTAGTGATTCCCTTTAATGCTTCTACCCTGTTTTTATATGATTTTCTCAAATTTTCTGTTGTTATCATAGTCCACCGTGCCAACTTCTTAGGGATGGGAATGTCAGGCTATCCTTATAACATCTTTCCATTATTCCGATTGAAGAGTTTAAAGCTTATCAAAATAAAAATTATATCATATTATAACATATACTGGAATGGCTGAATTTAAGTGCTATGTTTGCAGCACCCCGGTGAAGACAGGAGAGAAGTTTACTTTTACAAAATCTGGATCTGTGCACTATGACTGTTTCATCGCGAATAAGAGGAAAGAACTCGCAGGTGAAAAGAAAGAGGAGCTCAGGCACCTGAGCATACTTCTTGATTCGCAACTGGGTTATCTAATAGATGTCCTCAATCTGAAGAATGAAACCGGTAATACAAATGATGTCGTTAACACCGCGTACAAGAACATTGAGAAGGAATGCGGGGAGACCACCAGGAAAATTAGCGAACTTTGAAACCACAGCATCTTTATCAATTCGACCGGTTCAACAAACTGATAAATCCTCTGCCTGTTCAAGATGAGTTAGTTCTATTGCGGACAATGAGTGATATATTCACACATCATTCTTCTTGGCTTTGCCAATCTTTTGCGTTGCCTGGAAATGAATCCAGATTATACCACAATTGTTGTATACGAGAATTTACTTGTTTTATTTCCTATTTTACCGGGTTATTAGAGTGTTTTTTTAGATCATATCCCGCGCACAATGTCCGCCATAAAGTCAGCCGATAAGGTTAAGTTGTATGAATAACTGATTATCACATGGATGCATTTGAATTTAAGAGATATGATAAGACAGTCGCGACTGCAAGGAATCTGGACGAACTTAAGGAGCAGATGAACAATCTCAGGAGTTCTGATCCATCACTTGTAAACTGGCATCTGGAACAGGGTCATATACAGAGCTGGTTAGAGTATGCAGGTTATAAAGATGAGGCCAGTAAACTCAAGGGAGTCACAACAGTGGATGAAGCAATAAAGATCCTTTCCTCATCATCAGGCTCCTCAAACCCTTCCGGCATACGCAGGAACGGCCCGATGGGAAAAGGAAGAAAGAGAATGGGACCCGGAATGAATAAGAAATAATCTGCTGACTTTTATGTTATGGTGTCAGGCGACATATTAATTAGAGATAGCTTTAATGCTTCTAAATGAGCCTATCCATACCAGAAAGCCAGACCTTCTTCATTTTTTTAACATCGATGTCCATCAGTAGCAATGACCGGTCGGTTACAGATATGCTTGATCCTCCGGTTGTACCTATTATCCTAAAATCTACGTCCTTGAATATTTCCTTGACTCTCCTGATTGAATCTTTTTCAATCTCCACTACTATCCTGTTTCCTCCTTCTGAAAACAGTTTCACATTGCTCTTCCCCCATGCCATGGGTGAAAGGTCTATCGTGGCACCTATTTCCAGTCCAAATGTCAACTCGGCAATACATGCGGCAATCCCACCCTGCGCAACGTCATGGGCCGACAGGATAAGTTTCTCGCGAACAGCAGCATCCATTGATCTCGCAATTCTGTCCAGTTCCTCCATATCAGGAGTTTCCCTTGACATGCATTTCTTGCCAAGGTAATCCAGGTACTCTGAACCGCATAAATCCATGGAATCTTTTCCTATTATAGCTATGGTATTGCCCTCAGACTGGAAATAGTTCGGTACTGCATTTCTCACATCTTCTATTATTCCTGCCATGAATATAGTCGGTGTTGGAATTATGCTGGATCCTTCGCTCCCGTTGTAAAGACTTACATTGCCTGATACAACAGGCAGATGAAATCTCCTGCAGAAATCGCCAATAGCTCTTACAGATTCCACAAACTGACCCATTATTTCAGGGTCTTCAGGATTTCCGAAATTCAGTGAATCGATCACCGAATGCGGCCTGGCACCAGAACAGAGTGTATTGCGTAAGGCTTCTGACATAGAAAGAAGAGTTCCGTTGTAAGGGTCCATCTGAAGATGTTTTATCATAGCACCTGTCGTGAGTGACAGTCCTCTGTAAGAATCACGGAGAGGTTTTATTATGGACGAATCTGAATGTGTCTCTGAATTTATCATTCCCGTAAGGGGTGGCTTGACAGTGGATGCCCTCACTGTAAAATCATAAAGCCGGATGATTCTCTGGCGGGAACATAGCTGTGGAGATGACATGAAATCAAGCATGAAGTCATTATAATCCTTCAGTTCTGCTGGTATGCTGACGAAATTATCCTCTATTTTTGGTATGATGTAATGCCTGGCATAAATCGGCCCTGATGTCAGGAACCTGAGATCGAGGTCAAGCACATTGGTGCCTTTAAAGTATATCTTCAGATTGTTTCCTTCAGTCACCTTTCCAAGGACTGAGTATTCCACATCCCAGCTGTCCATTACTTCTGCAAGCCTCTGGAGGTTCACTGGATCGATGGCAAGAACCATTCTTTCCTGGCTCTCGCTGACCCATATCTCCCAGGGTTCCATCCCTTCTTCCTTCAACTTCAGGTTTTCGAGATGTATATCCGCGCTTACGCCACCCGCAAAACATAACTCTCCGACAGCACTTGAAAGCCCTCCGCCACCCAGATCCTTCATGCCGTCGACTATACCCATCTTTGTCACCTCCATGATCGCGTGAATCAGTGGTTCAGCGATTATAGGATTTCCAAGCTGGACAGACCTGGAATTGCTCTGATCCTCTGTGTTGATTGATTTTGACGCAAAGTTGACACCATGAAGACCATCCCTCCCGGTCCTGCCTCCGGCTATAACGAGGATATCACCTACCTTTGATACGAAACTCCTTATGATGTCTGATTTATTTGCTATTCCAACACATCCCGCATTGATGAGCGGGTTAGTATTATAGCTGGGATGGAAATCAATGGATCCTGCAACAGTAGGTATGCCTATTCTGTTGCCATAATCCCTTATGCCGGAGACTATTCCATTTATCAGGAATCTTGTGGAAAGGTGTTTTCCTTTCCTGTCGTCATAGTCCTGATCACCGAAATATAGTGAATCGAGAAGTGCAATCGGCTGTGCACCCATGCAGAGCACGTCTCTAATGACACCTCCTATACCTGTAGCAGCACCGCCGTAAGGTTCAACCGCACTTGGATGATTATGACTTTCCATCTTGATAACATAGACATTTTCCCTGTCAAACTCGACTACGCCTGCATCATCCTCCATTGCAAGTACTGTGTAGTCTGTCCTGAGGTCTGAGAGGTATCTTTTAAGATAGAGTTTTGAGGATTTGTAACCACAGTGTTCACTCCATGCCTGTGCCATTGCCTGTATCTCAACGTCTGTCGGATCTCTTCCAAGACCAGTGAAGTACTCCTGCAGTCGCCTCATTTCTTCAGGGCTGAGGGCGAGGCCCATTGTAACGCTGATCTTCTCAAGATCCTTGAGATCAAGATTACGGATAGGAATTTTCCTGGCGGTATATTTTTCGGCCTTCCTGCTCATTTGACCTGCTCGACCTTCCTGATATTGTATTTCTGGATTATTTTATTGGCAAGCAGTTTCTCCGCCAGTTTCTGAGCTGTCCTCTCAGGACTCTTATCATTTTCTGATACATCTATCTCATAAAATTTCTTAATAGTAACCCGGTTGACAGTCTTAAAGCCAAGGACCTTAAGGTTTTTCTCTATGTTTATGGCCTCAGGGTCCTCAACGCCTGGAAGGTACTCAATCTCTATGCCGATCTTGACCATTGTGAGGCAATCCTTTCCGGCTTTAAATTTTATCTATCAGTACTTCAGACTTGACTGCGGTAATTATTGGTGCCAGGGTCTTGGCAACATTGGCAGACTTCTCTGCGACGGTTCCTGTTACAACGATATCCGCACCTGCTCTTGCGATCTTTCTCGCTGCAGCTGCAGTTCTTATTCCTCCTCCCACAATGAGCGGAATACTTATGCCGCTCCTCACCAGGGATATCATGTTCTCCTTCACAGGATAGTCTGCACCGCTCCCTGCTTCAAGGTATACAAACTTCATCCCAAATGCCTCGGCTGCAATGGCGAAAGAAAGCGCGCGTTCATTATCGTCCTTCCTGATCAGATCGACTTCCCCAACCCTGCCTACAGTCATTCCGGGTTCTACAACAAGGTATCCCATGGGTATGGTCTCCATACCTATCTTTCTGATGTAAACTGCGCCTCTCGCCTGCTGCCTAATTATGAATTCAGGATTTCTTGAATTCAGAAGCGACATGAAATATATTGCATCTGCCCTGGAACTTATCATTGAGTGAGACCCCGGAAAGATAATGACCTTCAGCGATGAATATTGCTGTATATAGTCAATGCACTGATCCATTCCTTCTGTGTCTATATTTGTCGATCCACCTACCATAATGAAATCTGTTCCGGCCGCCTGAGCCTCTTCTGCAATTTCTCCCCCTCTCCTGTAAGACTGGGCAGCTGGATCGATAAGTGTCATGTGCACCTTACCTTTCTCAAGCTTCCGCATTATCTCGCTATATACGCTCAAAAGTAACCACCCACGGCAAATGAGACCAGTCCCAGTATCATAGCCAGTTTTGATACCTGCTGACTCTTCCCTGCACTTACCTTCAGGTAAGCTATGGAGGTTATAAAAACTATATCGGTAGGGATTACAATTGCCAGGTAATATATTCCAAAAATCCCATAATAGTACGGAAGGAAGGATATTGCGATGGCCGCTGCAACTGAAGCAGCTGAAACGATCCCGGCCATCCTGATTCCATGAGTCATGGGGAATGTCTTCCTGTCCCTGTCCCCTGATATGTCCTGAATATCCTTTATTATCTCCCTCGAGAAATTTGTAAGACTCGCCATTCCAAACAGCAGAATCATCCTGTCGAGTGAATCGACACAGATTCCTCCGAAGATAAAAATAAGTCCTACGAGGATACTTATGCTTGCATTTCCTGAGAGACCTATTCCCTTGGTTCTAACCTCATAAAGTATCAGCATGGCTTCAGCAACGACAACTATCAGCAGAGCCAGTAAACTGATGAAGATATATGCCAGGACAAGCGCAATGAGGAATATAATTACGGAAGCAATCAGGGCTTCCCTGCTGGATATCTTCCCGGTCACAAGGGGCCTGGCTGGGTGGTTTATCCTGTCTGTTTCAACATCAAGATAATCATTAAGGATATTGCCTGCGGACGTGACCAAAAACACAACGACGGATCCAGCAGCAACAGCAAGTAAGTAATTTGTTACGCCTGTGCCCACTCCTATGAAAGCTGATATCCATGTCGCAACAATCCCCATTACCCCGTTTACCGGCCGTAAAATGCTTATCCATTCCTTCATCTGATTTAAATGAGGATTAAAACACTCCATATTTATTTTATTCATTGCCATACAGCGAATCAATGAGTGAGATTGATCCTCCGGGATCAGATGTTTTTATCCCTCGATAAGAGAACTGAGTTCTTCCGCTGGCGATTCCATTCTCAGAAAGCCTTTCCATGACAAGGGAAAGTGGAGGTATATTCCGCTTCCTGAACTTGGATTCCAGAGCCATATCCATAAAAAGGAACTGGAGATCGTCGTTCCTGAAGAGCCCCAGGTGCCTGTTTACAGAAGAATTGTTCTCTATTGAGCCAGGAATCCTTATCCCATTTAGAATTTCATGGTTTTGTAGGTTTCCCTTCCATACAGGCCCCTCAACAATATTTGGTGCTGATCCAGTTAGGTCAGTATGCTTGTCGATGATTCCGATTTTATCCATGAGGGAGTCTGCCTTTCCCGCCCCATGTTCGATTCGGAAGAAAACACGATAATAATGGGAATGCCACAGGGACATGAGAGGATAAGCGGCAATGTCAATGGATGCACCGTACCTGATTATGGTGGATATAAGCAATCTTATCCCCATTTCATGCTTGAACTCGTCACATTGTATACTTGCCTGGTACCGCCTCATCGTTTTCTCTGGGGACGATCCTGTCAAACCGGTCAGGTCTGTCGCAGTGACACCTATATAACCATGATTCCTAATATAAGAAATGGCGGGGAATATGAAGGGAATCGATGTCCCATACGGATCTATATCCATGTAATCATATAAGTCCTGGGTTACCGCTGCCTCAAACCTTCCCTCGAAAAGTTCTGGATTTACCTCATTTAACCTGCAATTTTCCTTTATCATTTCCATGGATTTGGGGTTGGGTTCAGCTATGGTTACATTGATTCCAAGCTCCTTGACAATTCTTATTCCTCTAACACCCGTACCTCCGAAGCCGTCCAGAATATGAACAGGTTTTACACTACTGAGGAAACATTCTGTTATATTCCTGTTAAGTTCCTGTGAGGTGTTATAGAATCCAGCGGATCTCGTACCAGGCCCATTACCGAAACTCTCGATCCCTGTGTAAAATTCGACGCTTCCCTCCCTTATGATCAAATTACTCCTTCTTCTCCCCTAAGGACCTTTAAGACCTTGAAAGGAAGTATATTCCTGTTGATTGGTGTAAGATCAAATACCCTTACCCCTTCCAGACTCCTAATCTCCTGCAGAACAGGATTACGAGACTTCTTGTGAAGTGTAACTATCAATGGCTTGTCAGAATTCAGGGTCTGTTCTATCTCCTTTTGAACGACCTTTGTGGTGTTTTCCAGTTTTCCTATTTCATCGATTACTATGTAATCTGCGTTTTCCCTTGCTTTCTCAAGGCTCGGAACCAGGAATTCCTCCAGTAATCTTGTATCTACTCCAATCTTGTCTATCTTTATTCTTGAGGCTATTGATACATCTGAGAATGTTATTTTCTTCTTGGTGAACAGATCATAGAGGGTGTAGCCTGAAAGTTTGCCATTTTTCATGGTTTCGCCTACGAGAAGACCCTGAACCTTTGCACCGTCATGCTCCAGCATCTCGATTATCTTTTTTAACACTTCAGACTTTATGGATCCAACTGGACCTGTGATTCCTACTTTTACTGCCATTATTCCTGCTTACCCCCAAGGTACATCAAAGGATATTCCATCTCTTCTATGTAGTTCAGTCTGGCTTCTACGCTCTCGTCCTTGTATTTTATGGTAACTGAAACTGAGAGCATTTCACCTGAAAGAGTGATATACTTGTACACCCCCTGTTTCTTCTTTACCATTTCAGGGTCTATCTTAACTGATGCACTTTCGACAAATGGCTGAACCATAACGCTATCCTTGATCGCGTTTTCAAGCGATTCCAGATTGCTCAGATTAATCGGGACACCAACATACTGATGATAAATTGTTCCTAATTTTATTCCGGCTTCAAATATAGCCCTCTCCCTGTTTGTACATTTAAAATATGATTCAGCGGGATCGTGCATTATTAAACCACATGGCACCGACATACATAAATATTCACTGAGAAATTATAATTATTTAATACTGAATTTTATCTTTGATTGTATTGAGAGAATACTAGACAAGGATGAGATTTTTCGAAGAGTTGACCTACTTTCAATTCTCACTCTCTATCTTTCATACACAACAATTAATTATAAATAGAATATTCCCACTCTGGTTTCGATGACTGCAGATCAATCAAAGATCACGAATAACTCTGAGATAAAGCCCTATCAGCCTCAGAAGGGAAAGCTGTCAGGGTTTGCTTCCATGATATCTGCGAGAAATGTCTACAGATTTTTTGGCCTCTTGCTATTTGTCGTGGGCGCAGTTTTTTACCTGTCATGGTCCGTACTTTACGGAACCTGGACAGATATAGGACTTTACTCTTTTGTCGTTCCTCTTGTAGTGTTTGGACTTTTACTGTTGCTCCTCACCCATGAACAGGACAGGATAGAATCCCACTAGTGGATGCTTGTTCTCTCCACTTCTCCCTTTGTGCATATCACCCTCAGCTTCCTCAGTTTCTTCATAGTGTAATAATAACATTCAGAATATGGGTCAGATTTACCCCCCATAAGAGAATCGGTCCTGAAATCCTGGAACCTGTTTTCAGTAATGAGTCCAATGGAATTCTTGACAAAATCCCTGTTTCTGAAGACAAATATACTGTTACTGTTGTTAATTATAGACTTCCCTTCCGGATACTTGATGTAATCGTCTATATTCTGGCTAAGGCTGAACACTGAGGTATTATGATGCCTGGAACTCCGGTACAGATGATCGAAATAATGAAGGAGTCTGATGTTGCTGAAGAAAGTATGAACCTCATCAATTAATACCGCTTTTCTAATTGACCCGTCCAGATTGATGAATGAGTTTATTATCTCTGTAATGGTCTCTGCAAGCATATCGTCATCCATACTGGAAACTGGAAGTGTTCTCACAATGATTGTGCGTCCCTGCTTCATATGATTTCCCAAACTTGCTTTGATCTCATCCACAATTGGTACTGATCCAGATTCATTGATTTTCATAATAGTGCAGTTACCACCAAAAGTCTCGCAGTTGTATTCTTCAAGCGGATCAAGAACAAGAAGATCTTCGACATAACCGTTTATCAGGCTCCTTGCCATCAATATCTTGGAAAAAAATGACTTACCTGAACCGGTTTCACCCATTATACACCCATTGTATGAATTCCCCGAGAATAAGTCCACAAAAACTGGCTTCTCGTTATCGCTGTCTATTCCTATCAGCGGTCCTGTATCTGGGATACCGGCTTCCCCATATACAGGTAGGAGTTTTGATACATAATCGCTGTCCATTATGTAGTTTCCTTTCATAATCTCTAAGGGGTTAGAATAGTGCCTGATCCTTCCCGAAAAGCTGAAATCCTCAATATGCGTCTGTATACCTAACATTCCAAGGGACCTTGTCAGTCTCTGGATCAAGAAATTGAGTTCAACCGGATGATCTGAGATGATGTAAAGAACCAGCTTGCAGAAGAATATGGTGTTACTCTCCAGACTGGATTTTTCGGATAGGTATCTGAGCCCCCTTATGTGTTCGTCCAGAACGGAAGTTTTTCCCCTATCGCTACCGCTCGACATTCTGGATTCTGAGATTCTGTCCGCAAGCATCCTTTTAATGAACTTCTGTGAGTCCTCCATTGAAAGAGGGCTGAGTTCCATTCTTGTAGCTATGGCGAAATCCGTGGAGTCTATAAGGCTATGCATCCGCTCGTAATTGTTTCCACTGATGTTGTCCAGTACGAGAATTGAATAATATTTCTTCCCTTTGAAATAATGCCTCTTTGCTATGAATTTCTTTATAATATGGAGTTTTGTCCCGGTGTTGGTTGACGATCCACCTTTTTCCATAAAAATATCATCTCAATAGATGAACCCCAGAATTTCTCTCACCTCAGATTCATCTGGGAAACTGCAGTGAAATCCCTGTCCAGACATATTATCCATTAGAGATTTGGTCTCTTCACCAAGCTGCGAAAAACTTGATTCATGATTTTTCCCATTGATCCTTCTCTTGAGAATTACGCAGATTTTCTGATAGTAAACTCCAGAAACTGCGTAATCAACCAGGGAAAGATACTCTTCCCTCAGACTTTTATTATAATCTGACTCCATTACAGCGTTCTTCTGGTGTTCTTCCATCGGAAGAGAAATTATCGAGATATTGCTGCTTATCTGGTTCAAGGATCTTGCCATCCTTACATGGATTGAGTGTATTTCATCGGCCGATTTACTGTAAAGATTTATGCCCGATACTTTGAACATGGCTGCCAGAAAGTTTGAATGCCTGATGTAGACCCATTCTTCCCTGCCAATATTCCCTTCTATGACTACAGTCTTGATATTTCTCCTGATCCTGTAGTACAATCCGTTCACAATATTCGACGCACTGTCCTTTTTTCTTCCTGTAAACACCATCAACGGCAGGACTGCAATGGCGATTATTGCAGACGCGAAAAGGCTAAACCTGGCTATAACTGATGATACTGCCAGCACTATAACTATTCCAATAACTGAGTTGTAACTCATTCCAAATAGTGTGTGCCGGTAGTTAAGAACATTTGGCAGAAACTCAGGACTTTTCTCCATCAGTATGCATCCTTCCTGAAGTTCATCTCCCCTGAGTATATCTCATGCCAGTCAATGTTATTCGATCCGGATCTGTAATTCTCAACCGGGCCGGCTGATCCTTTCATGTGATTGCTTGATCTTATGCCCATCATCGCCCCGAAAGATCCGGGTCCCGGGTTTTCTGCAAAATTGAATACTGAACTGGTAGTGGAAGCTACCCTGCCTACTATGTTCTCTGCGTTTGTGCCTTCAAATAGTGAATTCAGCATTGATGACTGAAATATCCTGGAATTTGTCATTATCAGAAGCGGCATTGCTGAGGCCAGAAATAAAAGACCCACCTGAAGAAGAAAATCGTATGGAAAAAATGAGATGAGTCTTAATACCATAATCACGAAAAATGGCATTATCGAAAGTTCAATGAACGTCTTCCACATCAGCTGAGGAAATTTCTCTGTCCTTTTTGATCCGATCAACAGGCTGAAGACAGGGAGTGTCAGGATTAGAAATAAGATGATAGCCTGCCTCAGCTCTAGCATTCCCATCAAGGATACGGTAGATATGAATAGCGCAGAAAGAAGGAAGAACTCAACTATGGCATTGCTTGCAGAAACTGAAATTATTTCTCCCTTTACATTCAGTACGCTCAACATGCTATACCAGTTGCCTCCCTGTGAATTCCAGATCAGTGAGAAAGGAATTGACGACGCTTCTAAGATTACTCTGCAGAAATCAGCAGAAAAGAAAACAAAGCAGAATGCGATAAAATACCTTAGAAGCCCATACATTGGAGACATTGGATTGTTAAGAGCATTTGAAACCAGGAGATACAGTGAAAAGAGGATGATAAAAATCCCTCCAGCTTCGATGTAAATGCTGTTGACAAGATAAGAATAAAGACCCTCATATCCTGAACCTGGATTTTCCATCAGGACATATGAAAACCTTGGATCAAGGCCATAATGCACCGCAACGTACCAGAAAAGGGAGAGCGACGCTATATATGCCCCATTGAAGAATGAGATAATACCTCCAATAATCGACTGTACATCAACCATCTGTAAGCACTCACGCTCCAGTAGCCACGTACAGAAAGATTGAGTACAGGGTTCCAGACACAGCAAGAATGTAGATTATAGTTCCTATGGTAGCATTCTTCATCCTTACTTTTGCTGAATAACGTTTTTCCTCGTCGTCACTGAAGAAATTTATGGCGATAGGTATCCATAGTAATGCAATGATCACTGCGGACACAGAAATCACTATTTCGTCAATTCTCGACAATATGGAAGATATCTGCTGAGTATTCGCAACAGTATAGATAATTACATTAATCATACTTAATACCATTTTGCCAATATAGGTATTAGTTATATAAATGTCGTTTCCGTCTTCAAAATATTGATCCAGTACAAAATCAAAAATAATGATAATTATGAATCCCGGGATTGGGATCAAATTGTTTTATCTGGAATCCTGGGCATGGTAGACTTAATTTCTTTCAGCATACCTTTTCTATGGTCACTCCTCGTTTTTCCTTCCTCCCAACGCCTCCTATCGTCGTCAGTTTCAAGTATTAATCCTGGAACTTCCGAGGGTCTCCCGTCCTGACCTATCGCAACGTAAGTAACAAAAGCGTTGGTGGTGAATTTCTTTTCACCGGTTAAACCATTTTCTGAAAATACGTTAATCTCAACCTCCATCGTTTCCCTGGTAACGAAATTCAGCCTGCCAGTCATGTGAACAATATCACCCATGGAAATCGGTGAAAGGAAGAATAGACTGTCAATGCTTCCAGTCACAGAATTTCTTCTTGAGTGCTTTATGGCAACTATTGACGCTACGTTGTCAATCCATTCCATAAGGTGCCCACCATAGAGATTGTTGAAAATATTTGTATCTCCCGGGAGTACCATCCTCTCCAGCTCCGTGAATGATTCTTTCCAGCTTTTGCTATCCATGATGAGTTAATCCTTTCATGTTTAAAGAGATTCAGTCTCTCTTGTTCCATGACCAGATTGCAAGAACAAAGGGTATCAATATCCAGAACAGCAGCACAGGAATGAAGAGAATTCTGTATATTAATTCATTATCATATAGGGTATCTCATGTTTTAGCAAGTGACGATTTTCATAATCTCCCTCGGCTTCTCTCCTGCTTCTCCGTTTGATATGACCATGAGGTTGTATGCAATGGCCTTGAGGCCCATTGCTGTGTCATAAGACCT
>JBBYJL010000092.1:0-3883 GCA_043196285.1 Thermoplasmataceae archaeon
ATGAATATGGCAATGTACCTCTTCTCAAGTGGCCTTGATCGCCACCTGCTTATTTCCGGAACTGTTATTTCCGTGATCCTTGATATGGTGGATTTGCTGTATTTATTGTGGAACAGTTCCTCAAGGATTTCAGCCATCTTCCCTGTTGATATTCCCTTTGAATACATGGAGACAACAAGATCGTCTATTCCGATGTTGCGCTGATATTGCTTGAATAAAGCTGTCTGGAATTCATTGTCCCTGTCTCTCGGTACCCTTAAATCATTGATCTTTCCGTACCTGGAACCAAGGTCTCTCTCACAATATCCGTTTCTCTGGCCTTCCCTTTCCTCAAGGAAGGCCTGAATCTCTCCTTTCATGAGGGATTCCATGAACTCCTTCACTGTGGTTCTCACTATTTCAGATATCTCTTTATCCAGTTCTTCCGTTGTTCATTGCCTCCTGGGTTGCTCCTGGAGGCATCCTTTTCTTTTTCATGAAATTTCTCTCATGATCATGATCTTTTATTTACACAAGATTCGGGATACTATCTTCCACACAATAGAAATCTACACAATCGTTCAGTCAAAGAGGAAAGAAACATTTTTATCAAACTTGTTATAAACTAATATGGATGTGAATTTAGCTGTCCATTTGATATTTCAAAAATACTTTAATAAAGTATTTCACCGTAACATTGCCCCTGGACTTGACTCTTTCTCGGATTATTTTGCAACATCCGATCCTGACGAGGTTCTTTTGAAAATAACCGGAGCTAACGTTGTGATGTCCTCGCCGTACCTAAGGGAAGAATTCAACTTACTTACTCAAGCGTTGAATGAAAGATACAAGAATATAATTCTGGAATATCCGTCTAACTTTGCGACCGAGCTATCAACATCTTATTTTCTCTATTCCATCGTCAGAATCGTCAAGCCGATGAATATTGTTGAAACCGGCGTAGCAAACGGTCATTCTTCATACTTTATGCTGAATGCTCTCTTAAAGAACCAATCAGGCACTCTTCATTCTTTTGATGTGGACAAAAAAGTCGGAAAACTAATCAGCGAGGACGAAAAAAAAAGATGGGATTTAAACATATTGCCCGTAAGACGAAGAAAAAGTGTTTTTCAAGATACCATGAAAAAATTCGTAAAAATTGACATGTTTGTTCATGACTCGAACCATTTCTATTACTGGCAAATGTTTGAATACAGAACTGCATGGGAAGTGCTTAAAGATGGTGGCTTGCTGTTATCGGATGATGTTGACTCGAGCTATGCGTATCTTGATTATTGCAAAGAAATCTCAATCAAACCAATATTCCTAAGCGACGGCAGAAAGATGTTTGGTGCCGCTCTTAAAAGCCCATAGTAATGATTTATTGAAAGTTTTCATCTTGCATTGGAATTCGAATCATTCAAGAAAGCAAATATAACATAGGCAATATACAGGTAATGTGACAACAACTTCACAACATGAAAGTTCAAGCAAAAAAGGTTTTGACTTTGTATTTGCAGTTAACGGTCTTCCTATTGCAGGTTCAGGAGGTGCAAGAATTGTTGTGACGTTAGTAAATGCCCTGCAAAATAAAGGCTACAGAATAGGGGTAATTTCATTGGCAAGAGAGCCATGGGCACTCGTTCTTAGCAAGGATGCCGCAACTCCATGGGTTCAAAAGCTTCTTCTGAAGCTAAATGACTCTCCACTCACTTACAGGCTCCTAAATCCTCTTTTTAGATTAATTATTAAATCTCCATCGCATTTCAGAATCAATTGTAATGTGAAAATTATCACAGAGGCAAATGCAAGGAAATATGATTGTCCTAGATACATTGCCACCAATTTCATCAGCGCCAATCAGTTATCGTCAATTAGAATTCAGGACTGAAAAGATATAATTTTGTTCTCTCAGATCTATGAAACTAACGGCCTTTATTCTGACAGATAGATAGTGTACTGAATCTGCTGTAAAATTGAAAAGATCCTGCACAATTCAGATTTGAAGAGGTGAAAAAATTCAGGGTCAGTTAGAAGTAATGAAAGAGATAATAGGTAGTTTTCTTCAGGACAGCAGGGATGGAAAGAAGAAACTTGTAGAATGGTTTCTCAACAGCGTTATGGAAGAGGAGGCAAGGATTCAGGTATTCTCGCTTTCAGATGAGAGATCGGAAGACAGGAAGGGGATACGTACTGGATCCGATCAGATTCAGACAGCATGAGCATGGAGAAACATTTACATATGGAGAGAGTCAAGGGAGGGGGAGTTTTTAATCTCCTCCCAATTCCAGAGGTGACCACATGGTAGGAAAGGGTACATACCGGACAAAGGAGGAGAAAGCAAGGATTGTGATGGAAGTGCTTTCAAACACTTCAACCTAGCAGAGATCTGCCGGAAATATAATGTCGCATCATCCGCACTGTACAGGTGGAGGGATGAATTCATTGCAGGAGGCACAGCTGCAATGGATCATGGCAGATCCACCGTTGAAGCATCCTTCCTCAAGGAGATAAACGAACTCAAGGGCATAATTGGTGAGCTCACAATAGCAAACGAAACCTTAAAAAAAATTCAGGCCACCAGGAGAGGTGGGAAGCCATAACTGAGCTTATTGCAAATGGTATTTCAAAATCCAGATCAGCTTCCCTGACAGGCATTTCCACATCCATGATATATTACAGGCACAGGGAAAGGAAACCAGAATACGATGCTGATCTGGAAAGGCGCATTTCCAGTATTGTAAAGGAGAGGCCATAATACGGCACAAGGAGGGTGGCAGCAATGATCCGCCGCTCCGGTTTCAGGATCGGCAGGAACCGTGTACGAAGACATATGCGCCACATGAACCTCATTTCCACGAATAAGAAGGCTCACAGGAAACATGTGCCCAGGACAATTGTTGTTGCCAGACCAAACATCATGTGGGAGACGGATTTCACAAAGATATACATTGACAGTGAGGGATGGGTATATCTCACAGCATACCTGGATTTCTGCTCAAGGAAGATAAAGGGATATCTCGTATCCCGTATGTCCCGAACAGCTGAAATGATCGAGGCTCTTGACAATGCATTGCTTGGCACGTTCCCTGATATGAATGTGACCGGCCTTATCATATGATCGGATAACGGCTCTCAGTTAACGTCATCTGGTTACGAGAAGCATCTCAGAACACTGGGGATAAAGCATGAGACAATTCATGCACACACTCCGGAAGAGGATGGCCACATTGAATCATACTTTGGCAGGTTTAAGGATGACTACATATACACAGGGGAATTTGTCAGCCTTGAGGACTTCAGAAAGCACATGGAATGGGCTGTATCCGACTACAATACAAAGAGACCGCATTCCTCATTGAATTATATGACACTGGAAGAGTTTGAATCCGTAATCTTGAATGAAGATTTCAGGAAGAAATGGATAGAAAAGCAAACTGGGAGGTACAAACATGTTGAATTACTCGAGTGAACTCAGAAAACTGTCTGAAGGAAGTGGATCCAGATCAACAGCTGTCTGCTACACAAGCATATTCCGAAGAATCAGAAAGATTGTGCCGGCAATTCCCGATTCTCATGGAAAGCCTGTGGAATCAATGGCACAGTCCACAGGCTTCAAGAACACCATCAGGGGTGATTATCTTGGATCAAAATGGAAAAAACCAAGGGGGGGATGGTCAAAGCTTCATGCAGTCATATCCATAAATGATGTGTCAGCCATGTCCTTTTCCATCACTGATGAACATGTGCATGATGCAAAGGCGGGAAAGGAACTGCTGAAGTCTGTAAAGGACAGAATCAGAAGGATATTTGCAGACAGGGGTTATGATTCAAAGGCCATATACAACTCATTCGGGGAGAATACAGTAATACCGCCCAGGAAGAATGCATCCACAAGAAGCAG
>JBBYJL010000010.1:0-30132 GCA_043196285.1 Thermoplasmataceae archaeon
GCAGTTGCAAGAAGGACTATCACAATAATCATGAGAGAAAAAGGAAGTACTCCCACTGAAATCAGGAATCCTGTTAGACCGAGACCCATTGCTGTTCCTGTCAGGGTAAATACTCCATTAATGCCTGCCGCTGTCCCTCTCTGATTTTCCTGTATGAGGTCCCTGAGCAGTGGTTGATACGCACCGGACGAGATGTTGGAACCTATTTGAATAGAGAGGAATATGACGAATACGACAAGGACAGATTTTATGGGTAGCAAACTGAAAGCCACTGCGACTATCGTGAAAAGCGTTCCGATAATGATGTAGGGGCCACGCTTTCCCCAAAGAATGCTGTGGTTGTCGCTCAAGACACCAGAAAAAAGTGAAAAAAACACACCCACTGCAATAGCTATAAAGGCTATTACCCCCATTTCAAGGCCAGGTGTTGAAGCCCCGGTTGCTCCCTCCAACTGAAGAGGCAGGATAAGGCTTTCGAAAGATATCCACAAATAATTTGTGCCCAGGTGAACAGAATTTAATGAAAGCAGGAAATGGAGAGGTCTTTTGGATTCCAATATTAATGTATAATGCGTTGCAAATTAAACTTATCATTGTATCACAGTGATAAATGCAAACATTGTTGATCTGTTGTACTTAATATCATTCCATTGTTGAAAAAATAAGATGATCCCCAATTCTCGTGCAGAAGAAAAGTACTGCAAAAGAAATGAGACAGGCGGTGACCTTGGATTTTTGGCAGGGTGCAATGGTTAAGGAATTTGAGAAAGAAGCTTTCTATCCGAAAAAAGGAGAAATTCCAGGTATCGTTAAGACTCAATATGGATACCGGATGATAAAGAGGACCGGTTAAAAAAAGGGTATCAGTAATTCTGTCTGCTTCGATAATTATTATATCTTCTTTGACCCGAATCTCTTCTTCCATGGTCTCCTCTTCTGGCGGATCCCACGTTTCTTCTACTCCTCTCCCTCGAAACAAGTTTCATGTCAGCAAACTCGTCGGTGTCCATTTCAATTCTTACCATCTCGATGTTTGCCCTCTGTTTTATTTCCCTAATTAGTCTTTTCTGAGAATCATTGATTATGGTATATGCACGCCCCTCTTTCCCCATCCTCGCAGATCTCCCGACTCTATGGATATAGGCGATCGGATCGTCCGGCGCGTCGTAGTTGATAATATCTGTTATATCAGGGATATCCAGTCCTCTTGCAGCTACGTTTGTGGCAACAAGTACGCTTTCTCCATTCCTGAAAGCATTCATGGCCTTTTCTCTCTCAGCCTGAGAGATGTCTCCATGTATAATAGAAGCAGTGAAACCATTTTTCTTCATCGTAGCATATATTCTATTGGCCATATCCTTGGTATTGGTAAATATTATGGATTTGTCAGGTTTGTACTGTGAGAAATAGGCCATGAGCATAGCAAACTTATTATTCTGATCAGTGACGCTATAATAATGAGATATTGTCTCTACAGTTACCTTCTCCTCTTCTCCAATTGTGATATTTTTTCTTTCCCGGTTCATGTATTTCTTTGCTAGTTCCACGATCTCCTTCGGCATCGTTGCGGAGAAAAGAAGAGTCTGTCTGCTCTTTGGAGTGTGTGAAATTATGAGCTTAATATCGTCAATGAAACCCATGTCAAGCATTATGTCTGCTTCGTCGAGTACAAGAAACCTTAGACCACTCAGATCAAGTTCTTTTCTCTCGATCAGGTCCAGAATTCTCCCCGGAGTTCCAACTACAATGTTTGCGCCTGTTCTTAGAGAGTTAATCTGGACGTTTATGGATGCGCCTCCATAAACAGTCACAACTTTGAGTTTGTATGCTCTGCTCATTTTCTGGGCAACATCGGAAACCTGCAGTGCAAGCTCCCTCGTAGGTAGTACCACAAGCACTTCCGGCAAAGATCGTTTTTCTATTCTGTCAATGATTGGTATTAAAAATGCTCCAGTTTTTCCGGAACCAGTCTTCGACCTAACCGTCACGTCATTCATAGAAAGAATCAGAGGGATTGTGACCTCCTGAACCTCAGTTGGATTTATAAAACTCATTTTTTTGAGGGAAGAGGTGAGTTCAGGCCTTATTCCCAAATCTTCAAATGTCTTCAAATATAACGTACACGTATTCTATTGTTATAGTTATATTTTTACAAACCTATGAGCAAGAAAGCTCCGATTTTTAGAGAGATGAATTGCCATAAATACATAATGAATAGAGGTAGAACAGGACTAATACAAATGGACAGTAAGGAATTAAGGCCTGATAAGATCAGTAAAAAAGTGTGAGATTGAATAAGACCTTCGGAAGGAATGATGAGATCACTGTCAAAGAAGCAGGAATATCCGATCTTTCAGGGAAAGGAGGATGTGAACAAGGAACGACCGAACCTCACTGTTATCGGTAAGATATGCAGTCCTTGAATCAGAATATTGCAACCGGGGCAACAGGTGAGGCAGTTGATCCTTTTATCTTCAAGGGTGCGCATACAAACATGAATTCATAGGCCTTCTCTTTCGCAAGTTCGTCCAGTTTGATGTTATCTATCATCCTCACGCCAGATTTCGTGATCAGATACTGATGTACAGGAAGTCTGGTGCCATTTATTTCAGGTGGAACGACTTCTGTAGAAGGAGTATCGGAACCAGTAACTGAAATGTCATTTTCAGCAATCCACTTCGACAGCTCATACCCTATCCCCGGAGAGGAATCAATATACTGGTTGTATATCTCTGGGGTTTCCCAAAGCTTCGAGACTCCAGTGTGGAAGAAAATTGCATCCCCAGGTTCCACAGAGATATTGTGATTAGAAAGAAAATTAACTGTTTCATCTACCATTATCGGTCTTCCTCTCCGGAGTATCATCTCTTTCTCATTAGTCAGATCAACAAGAATTCCCCTTGTGACTATTGGAGGCACCCCGTCAATTCCTAGGTTGTAAGTACCGAAGGTTGTTGATTCCTGAAAAGCATCAAAACCATTGTAGAATTTGTTATCAAATGCAATATGGTTTAGAGAGTCAAGATGAGTTCCCAAATGATCAACCATCTCAAGCCTGCAAAGCGCCCCTCCAAACTTATTCTTCGTTGGTTCCCTCAAGGGCGGACGGTTATCATAGACACGCTGCGACAAAAGATGAAAGAATGGCCCATGGGCAGAATATCTGCCTGGCATTCCATTGAATATCTTGTGGGAAAGCTGAATTATCCTTCCTTTCTTTACAATTTTTATTGCCCGAAGCACGCTTTGGTCATTCAGCAGATTCAGTGTTCCAAGTTGATCTCCCTCTCCCCATTTTGATGGATACCACGATTCACCGGTTTCAAACCATTCTGTCATTAGAATCTCTATTACGTAAAAATATATTGAACTTATCGTCATCGAAAACCTTTTCATGAAATGGTAAGAATATACCAGCGTACAGAGAATCTTATTAAATCAAGAACACATTGTGTGGATCAGGATGGAACTAAGCACAAACGAAATCAAAGTATTAAATTTCCTAACTGAGCGAGATGGTTTTGTAAGAGAGTACGATATCAAGATCCCAGGTCTTGACCAGAGGGAAATATCGAGCGCAGTTTCTTGGTTGGAGGCTAAAGGACTTATTTACCTGAAAAAAGAGGAGAAAATAATTTTCAGCATAGGTCCAGAGGGTGAAAAATTCTTGAAAGATGGATTACCGGAGGAGATTCTCTATAACAGGATGAAGACTGATAATAAAATCGATCTTCAGGAAATCAATAATTTTATGGGCCCGAACGAAGTCAAAATTGCGCTTGCTCAGCTGGGGAAATACGGCATAAAGCCATTAATGGGTGCCTTATTCTATAAGCCAAATAGAGATCTGGAAATTGCAATCAACGACCGTAAACAATTTCTGAAACATGTAAAGGAGCATGGCACAAGTCCTGATACAGGAATGATTGAACATTTCAGGAAAAGAGGGAATGTACTTATTGAGAAGAAAAAACTGGATCGTTATATATCCATTAACGAGAATGGAAGAAAAGTGTTGAAGGGGAATGCCAATCCAAATAAAATTGAGGCTCTTACGCCTGAAATAATATCTTCAGGTATATGGAAAAACCAAGAATTCAGGGGCTATGACATGTCAGTTCCAGTTGAAAGGATCAACGGAGGATTTTATCATCCGCTCACTATCCTAACGCGAAGGATAAAACGAATATTTATTGAGATGGGATTCAGTGAAATGCCCGGTCATTATATAGAGAGCGCAGCATGGAACATGGACGCCCTCTTTGTTCCACAAGACCATCCGGTGAGAGAGATGCAGGATACATTCTATGTGAAGCCCGGGGGGAATATCGAGATCGAATATCCTGAGATAATAGAAAAGGTGAAAAAAACCCATGAAAGAGGCATACGCGGTTACACAGGATGGGGGTACTCCTTTAATCCAGAGGAATCAAAACGTTTCCTGATGAGAACACACACCACTGTAAGCACAGTCAGGTATCTTTACAGTCATCCTGTTCCACCGGTTGCTATCTTTTCAATAGAAAAGGTTTTTCGGCACGAAAGCGTAGACTGGAAACATTTGGCAGAGCTCCACCATATAGAGGGTGCCTATTACGCAAAGGATGCGAGCCTATCCACACTGAAATCGCTTATGAGATCATTCTATAGAAAATTAGGATTTACAGAGATTAAGTTTATCCCATCATATTACCCATATACCGAGCCAAGCATGGACGCTGTAGCATATATTAATGGAAAAGAGATGGAGCTTGGTGGATCCGGTGTTTTTAGGGCTGAAGTTACCAGACCACTGGGATTGAAGGAACCGGTTATTGCCTGGGGAATGGGGTTAGAAAGGATTGCTATGGTCTTCTACAAGCTCAATGATATCCGCGAAATATATCAAAGCGATATGGAGTGGCTTCAAAACTACAGAATACCCAGAAATTCCTACTAGAAGCGCTTTCCAGTACAGGTAACGCAGATCCCGTATGAATCAAGGTGTGCAGTGCAAGTGGGAAGATTGCATCTCCTGCATCTTCTGTTCGTAATTTTCATGCAGACATGACATGGTTCAATGGTTTCCATTTCAACTCAAGGACATGTTATGCGTATTTTAACTATTTTATGAAATTTGAGAATTTGCGAACTCTGAGGAGACTAAAAAGTATGCAAAGGAATAAGATCTCATCAAGGAAGGTTGTGCAAGAACAACATCAGCGTGCTTCAAACGAGTCAAAAAAGGAAACAGTCCAGGAAGGTAACGGTATAAGTATCAACTCTTTCTTCAACTCCCAAGAACAGAAAGAGAAAAAATAAATATTGATTTAAGATAAAAGCATATCAGTGAGTTGAAGGGAATTGGACAAAAGGCATTATTTTAATCCAGAAATGAGGAAATATAATGATCCCGTGTAAAGGATTTTTGGTGCTGAAAGTTATAATTTGAACTAGGTGATTGAATGATGAAAGTAAGAGAAATAGTGCTCCCGGGAGATCCGATTGATCTTCAGGGCGCAAAGGCCAGATCTGGCCTTTATAAATGCGGAGAGGGGCAGTTCTGTTCGGAATATTTCGGAATATTGCAGAAGAATGAACAGTTTGTCGACGTTGTGCCGTTCGCTGGGGCTTACATGCCAAGAAGAGGCGATAAAGTAATAGGCAAGGTTATTGAAATAGGCCCATCAATGTGGATTACTGATATCAGCGCACCCTACACTTCGCTTCTTCATATAAATGATGTTCCATGGCGTACTAACGCTGGTGATCTAAAGAGATACATAAATACGGGTGAGTATATCTATGCCAAAGTGCTCTCAATCAACGAGATAAACGAGAGCTGGCTAACCCTGAAGGATGTTGGCCTCAGAAAACTCGAAGGTGGAACAATAGCCTCAGTCCCGTCTCCAAAGGTGCCAAGGATCATAGGGAAAGGCGGAACTATGGTAAACATGATCAAGGACGAGACAGGTACCAGAATAGTTGTAGGACAGAACGGGCTCATTTGGCTTGACGGAGCCCCAGAAAATGTTATGCTTGCAATTTCTGCCATAGAAATAGTCAAGAAAGAAGCGCACACAATAGGACTTACAGACAGAATAGCGGAATATTTGAAGAGCAAGAAAGGTGAGATTAGTGGGAACAGCAAGTGATATTAAGTTAATAGATGAAAAGGGACTTAGAATAGATGGAAGAAGTCCGGAAGAACTTCGACCTATCAAGATAGAGACAGACATTCTGAACCGTGCTGACGGATCTGCACTTATAGAATGGGGCGGAAACAAGATACTGGCAGCGGTTTACGGACCAAGGGAAGCCTACCCAAAGCACAACCAAGATATTAACAAAGCAGTAGTTAAGGCAAGGTACAACATGGAAGCCTATTCGGTAGACGAAAGAAAGAGACCAGGTCCGGACAGGAGGTCAATGGAGATCTCAAAGGTAATTTCAGAGGCGCTGGAATCTGCCATTATGGTAGAACAGTTCCCAAGGGCACAAATCGACATATTCATCGAAGTTCTCCAGGCTGACGCAGGCACAAGAATTGCAGGTTTAACGGCAGCAGCTGTTGCTGTAGCCTCAGCAGGGATACCGATGCGAGATCTTGTTACAGGATGCACAGCCGGCAAAGTCGATGGGCACATCGTTCTTGATCTCTGCAAAGAAGAAGACAACTTTGGTCAGGCGGATCTCCCAATAGCGGTAATGCCGAGAAGCGGTAAAGTAGTTTTACTGCAGATGGATGGCGACCTGTCGGTAGAGGAATTCGATCAAGCAACTGGAATGATAATGAATGCAATAAAAAGAATAAACCAGATTCAGAGGGACGCTCTTAAGAACAAATTTGAAACCTCAACCGGAGAAGTTGGTGAATAAATATGCCAAGAGATGAGTTGGGTATATTATCAGAAATAAAGAGAAGTTACATCCTGAGGAAACTCAAGGATGGAAAGAGGGCAGATGACAGGAATATTGAACAGTTCAGGGAAGCAACTATTACACCAAACTACATAGTCAGGGCTGCCGGTTCTTCCATGGTCACACTCGGGAAAACAAAAGTGATTGCTGGCATAAAGATAGAAGCGGGAGAACCTTTTCCAGATACCCCCAATCAGGGAGTTCTTACTACAAATGTAGAACTTCTTCCAATGGCATTTCCGACCTTTGAATCAGGCCCTCCAAATGAAATGTCCATAGAACTTGCAAGAGTGGTTGACAGGGGAATAAGGGAAAGTAAAATGATAGATCTACAGAAACTGGTCATCGAACCTGCCGCAAAGGTATGGATAGTTTTCATAGACATAAACGTGCTTGACTTTGACGGGAACTTGATAGATGCATGCACACTGGCCTCAGTATCCGCATTGAAAACAGCTATAGTTCCAGCATCCACGATTGGAGGGAAGGATTTTCCCATTCCTACTACATGCACACCAATATCAGTTTCAATGGTCAAGATAGGAGACACCTTAGTGGTTGATCCTGATCTTGAAGAGGAACAGATATCTCAGGGAAGGATAACAGTAACCACATCAGAAGACGGACACATAAAGGCAATGCAAAAAGGTGATGTTGGTTTCTTTACCATGGACGAAATAAAGAAAGCTATTATAACATCCAGCAATGTGGGAAAATCCTTAAGAGAGAAATATTTCGGGTGAAATAGGAAATGTCAAGAAGAACACTGAAGGTTGGAGCTGCAGGACGATTCGGTCCTAGATACGGGGTTACAGTCAGAAAAGCCTGGAATGAAATATACAAACAGAAATCATCATTCTACGTTTGCCCCGCATGCAAGCAAAAAAAAGTTAAGCGTCTTGCATCTGGAATATGGGAATGCAGGCATTGTCATCACAAGTTTGCCGGAGGGTCTTATACACCCGAAAGTATTCAGTCGGAAGTTATAGAGGTGGCGTAAACGTATAAGTGCATCAGATGTGGTCGTCCCCTCGAGAAATCTTATGGGACCGCAGAGATAGAATGTGAATGTGGTTCCAGGGTCTTTATCAAGGAGAGACCTAACATAGAAAAAGTCATCATTGTAAGGTAAAGGACAAATGGTCATTTTCCACAACTTTCTTTCTCACAGGCTGTGTGTGAGATGCGCCGGTAGGATCTATGCAAGAGTGGGGAGCGATCTTGAAAATCCAACAAGAGGGGCAATACTTGAATTCCTGATCTCCGTTCTCGACAACAAGGAATTTAAATTTGAAACAGAGGAAAACTGTCAGATATGCAGGGGTATTTTCAAGAATCTCGACAGATATTACGAAATGACCGCAGATCTCGCGAAGAATTATGAGTACAGAACATTTCTTGTCGGATCAACATTTGATGAGGAGACTGTAGAGGTAGAATCTCTTGTTCAGAAAGGCATGGAAATGCATGCTGAAAGCATAAAAAAGGAATTTAATAGGGAACTTGGCAAGATCATTTCGTTAAGAGCAGGAAAGGAGTTCGAAAAGAACGATCCAGATATCGCCTTTCAATTCAATATAAAATATGATTCACTGAAACTGCAGTTAAAAAGTCTTTACATCTACGGCGTCTACAGGAAATTCAGGAGAGATACACCACAAACCAGGTGGATTCATAAGGAATATAATCAAACGAAATCTCTAGAAGAACTGATCGGTGAACCGCTTATCAAATTCTCGAATGCATCTGATTTCAGGCTTCATGGAGCAGGGAGAGAGGATGTTGACGTGAGGATGCTTGGAAACGGGCGAGAGTTTGTCATAGAGGCAATAGACCCAAGGATTAGACAGATAGATCTGGAGGCCTATCAACGAGCTGTCAATGCGAATTCAGACACTCTTGAAATATCTGATTTGAAATTTGTTGACAAAAAGGTCGTCAAGGCACTTAAGGAAAGCAATTACTCCAAAACGTATGTGGCTAAAATATCGTCTTCTGGTATTATGGATACAGAGAGACTTGAAACTGCAATAAATGAATTTGCTGGAAAAGTTATATATCAAAGAACACCATTAAGAGTTTCCGGAAGGAGATCCGATCTCGTACGGGAAAGAACCATTGAAGCGATCAGGATGCTTGAAGGCAGTGGAAATCAGGCAATCCTGGAAATAACCGCAGAGGCTGGAACATACGTTAAAGAACTCATTAACGGCGATGAGGGCCGAACGACTCCAAGCATATCCGAGGTCTATGGAGCTCCTCTTAGGATTGAAGAACTGGACGTAATAAAGATTCACAGGAGTGAAAAATAATGGCGAAGATGTCACACGGTCCAAGATCTGGATCAAGAATGAAAATGCGAAGGAAGATAAAGGAAAGGGGATTGCCAACCGTTAACGAGCTTATGAAATCATTTGAGGTTGGAGATAAAGCATCCATTGTGATAAACTCATCAATTCATAAAGGCATGCCATTTCATAATTTCCATGGGTATACAGGTACTGTGGTGAAGAAGCAGGGTGAATGCTATCTCGTATCCATTAATGTGGGATCTGTGGAAAAGAAGATACTGGCAGGGCCAGCTCACTTAAGGAAGGTAGCACAGGCTTAAGCAGGACTCGGAATCAATATGACAAAAAAGGAATATATTCCAATCCCAGAGGTGTATCGGATATTATCCGAAAAGGGAGATCTGACCGAGACCGAGGCTCAGACCATTTCATACACAGAGAAGTTCCTTAAGATAAAGGATGATTCTTCCAAGGTGGTTAAGGAACTGATGAAGAAATATTCCCTGAAAGAAGATGTTGCAGTGAAACTTGTTGACATAGTTCCCAAGACCAAGGAAGAAATCACTTCAATTTTATCAGGTTACAGCGTTCTAATAAACGAAAAAGATTTAAATAATCTTCTGGACTATTTACAGGAACTCGTTGAGTAGGGCCTGGTGTTTTTTGTGGAAGAATATGCATATTTACTTGATTATCTGCCCCAGGGAAGATCTGAGGACAGGAGTTATAAGAAAACACCAATACTCATCGCGATAGGCGAGGACGAGTTTAAGCTTCTGGAACTTATCCCCAAGAACAATGCAGTATTCTCAGTAGGTGACAGGATATATATTGGGAGCAATCTTGAGATGCGCACAAAGATACTCTCAGTGAAGAGAAGGATTTCCTATAAGGACCTGACAAGTGCTGCGATGAATGAACTTCCCTTCATTCTCGAGACACTTGTAAACCAGCAGGAATCAAAGTATATAGGATTTTTTAACACTGCTCAGCCCATCAACACAAGATTGCACTCCCTAGAGCTTCTGCCTGGCCTGGGCAACAAGACCATGTGGAACGTAATAGAGGAGAGAAAGAAGAGACCGTTTGAGTCATTCAAGGATCTCACTGAAAGGGTAAAGACCATCCATAATCCACAGAAGATGATAGTTGGAAGGATCATTCAGGAACTCCAAGAAAGATTTGAAAAATACAAGATGTTCGTATCAAAATGAGCCCGGAATCAAATTATGCAAAGAAGTATGGGCAGGTCTTTCTGGTTGATAAAAATATTGCAAAGCTGGAAGTGGATTCACTTTCACTGGAAAAATCGGATACAGTACTCGAAATAGGTCCGGGTGATGGCATTCTAACAGAATTGTTGCTTAAGAATGGAGCTAAGGTTATTGCAGTAGAACCAGATCACCGTTTCATAGAGATACTGGGCATCAGATTCTCCGCAGAATTAAACACCGGTCAGCTCAGGCTCGTGAAGGAAAATTTTCTGAAACTGCCAGGAATGAGAGTTCAAAAGATCATAGGCAATATTCCCTATATGATATCATCTGAAATTATTTTTAGCCTCTACAGGCATGAATTCTCCAAGGCTTTGCTGATGACGCAGAAGGAATTTGCTATGAGGATGATTGCCATGGCTGGAGAAAAGGAATATTCAAGGCTTTCTGTATCCACTTCCCTAAGATATTACGCTAAAATAATTCATTTTGTTAGCAGGAGATCGTTCAGGCCTGTCCCAAAAATTGATTCAGCTATTATCACGCTTGTCAGGAAAAATGAATATTCTGAGGATGAACTAATAAGGATTGATGAGTTTACAAAAAAGATGTTCTCGCAAAGAAGAAAAATGCTGAGATCGATTCTCACGAAATGTCCAGAAAAATTCATGGAGCGGAGACCGGACTCACTTTCCACTGAGGAAATAGTGGAAATAAGCAGGACATCATCTCTCTAAGATGTCTTGTTTGCGGCGTCTTTCTGTGTCTGTGAACTGATATTGTTCCTAAGGGTATCCGCGACTGACTTCAATCCGAGAGTCCCCAAGGGATTTGTCATGTCACCAGCAGGCATTGCATTGATGGGGATCATCATGAGTGTACCCTTCCCCTCCAGACCAATCTCGTAAAGTATATTCATCCATCTCAGTTGGAATGCGATCGGGTTCGTCGTATACTGAAGTGCAGCTTCAACCATTTTCTGGGCTGCCTCGACTTCCGCAATGGCGAGAGTGACCCTAGATCTTCTTTCTCTCTCTGCAGAAGCCTGTCTAGACATCGCCTCCTGAAGCGACTGAGGAACAATCACGTCTCTTATCTCAACAGCGGAAACTTTTATTCCCCAGTGTTCAGTCTTTTCGTCAATAATTTCCCTTGCAGATTCAGCTATCTTCTCCCTTTCTGAAAGCACATCATCAAACGAAGACTTCCCCACCACTTCTCTTATGGTAGTCTGGGCTGAAAGATTGGTTCCAACAGTGAAATTCTCAATGTTAAGTATTGCTTTCTGTGGGTCTATGATCTGGAAATACATCACGGCATCTATGTTTACGGGGACATTGTCCTTTGTAAAAGAAGCTTCAGACTTGAATGCCACAGCCTGAATTCTTGTGGACACCTTTGTAACTTTGCTTATTATGGGGGTCACAAATATTATGCCCGGACCCTTAATTCCTCCGTACCTTCCAAGTGTTAATACGATACCTCTTTCCCACTCCTTAAGGATATGCAATCCTGAGAGCATTATTATTATCAGGATAAACAGTATGAAACCTAATAACACTTCAACTGCTTCTAATGCCATGAACACATAAGCGAATCATACTATAATTGGTTTTGCATTTTTATCCTTCTAAACAGATGTAAAATATATCGATGCAAAAGATATCAGCATTATAAGGTTGAAAAAAGCGAGCACTAAGCCTATCTTCCTTATTTGAAGATCTCTCATAAACAGATATGAAGTCAGGATCACAGTAAGCAACAGCAGCAAAAGAAGTATCGGGACGATACTCACATGCACCAGAACAAACGACACAACAAATAGTGTGATTAAGTAAGCAGGCACTATTCTGAATAGATAACTTCGATTATAGTCATTTCTGCGAACTCTTGCCTGTATTATTTCATGCGGGCCTGTTGCAACAAACACTTCGCATGCTGTGAAGGCTACAAACAGATCAATTTCTGCAGGACCGAGACTTAGATCAAAAGCTGATACTATAAGAAGAAGAAAGGAAGTGACTGTAGATATTGATAGTATTAGAGTAGAAAGTCTCTTCTCTCCAGAATAAAAGGAAAGGAAGAAACAGACTGCTATAGCAATAAATATCAGCAAAGAGGCCGGGGGGAAGTTCTCAAATAATATGCCAAATACGAACCAGAAAAAAATAACCAATGGCAATACCAGCGTAAATGGATAGCTCTTGATCAAATAGGCTTTAATATCCTTTCCAGCAGACCACAACCTTAGTGCAGAAAGTATAGGATCATAAGCAAGCAGTGAAGCAGTTAAGATCAAGAAAGTGAATATTCCAAAGTATGAGTGGTACCTTGAAACCAGAAACGAAAGGAGAAAGGTGGTTATCCACACAACAGTTAATCCATGCTCGCGTGGAAGAAATGATTTCAATAGCATCACCACAGAATTCAATCACACTATTAGACAGTATTCAGGAATTAGTATATCCTCTCTGAGGTTTGACTGTAATCAAATCAGGAGGTATGCAGGCTGCAAACGAATGCCGTCCAATTATGGCAAAACTAAATAACCGGAATGTAGATCAAGCAACAGTCATTCTCCATCAAGTGCATGAGAGAAAGATTCCTGATTGTTATCGAAACATTTCGGGACGATGTAAAAAGAAAGTGATCTGATGATTGAGTATGTTGAAGAAAAAGGCAATGGGAATGGGATATCGATAGAGTCATTATTTTCATCGATTGTAATCTCAAAACTGGAAACTCTTAATCCAGGTATGACAAAGGAGATCATAAACGACATTAGATCAATATCCGATCTCACGGGAACTGACAGGGTGGTAGTAGTGGACGGAACAGGATCTCAGACTAAGAGCTTCATGGATGAGATGGAGAGCGATGGAACGCTGATCAAGCTCAATCCAGAGACCTATCCTAATTCATATCTTCACAGGAGCAGTATATCTGACGTAGCCAGGACAGAAAAGGACACCTATATTTGCACTGAAGGTTCACCTGCAGACGTGGGTCCAACCAATAATTGGATGAACTCTGAGGTTGCACTTGGTAAACTCTGGGGGATACTGAAAAACTCAATGGTGAACAAAACCATGTATGTTGTACCTTACTGGCTCGGGCCATACATGTCTCCCTATGGTAGTGCGGGATTTCAATTCACAGACAGCCTTTATGTCGTTGCTAATCTGAACATTATAACCAGAAGTGGAATTAGTGCATTGGAATCAATTGCAAATTTCGGAAGATATGTTCTCGGAATTCATGCTACCGCTTCGCTGGATCCCAACAACCGGTATATCGCACATTTTCCAGATAAAAATGCTGGGAATGGGCTTATTATATCGGTGAATTCAAATTATGGCGGAAACGCTCTGCTCAGCAAAAAATGCCACGCGCTCCGGATATCTTCCATATTGGCCAGGAGAGAAGGTTGGATGGCGGAACATATGATGCTGACTGGAATATCAAAGCCAGATGGTAAAACTTACTACATTGCAGGCGCGTTTCCAAGTTCAAGCGGAAAGACCAATCTCTCAATGATAGAGCCCCCTGATGAGATGAAGAATTCAGGATGGAAGTCATTACTCATAAGCGACGACATAACCTGGATGCATGAAGAGAAAGGGTCCCTTTATGGATTGAACCCAGAGTTCGGTTTCTTCGGCGTGGTGCCGCAGACCAGCTTCAAAACCAATCCCAACGCCATGCTAACCTTCAATAGGAATACAATATTTACCAACGTTGCAGTAGACGATCAAGGAAATCCATACTGGGAAGGCTTGGATGGTAGACCAGCCAGGTTGATCGACTGGATGGGAAAACCATACAGGGAGGGAAACGATGCAGCTCATCCAAACAGCAGGTTTACTACACCAATCTCTCAGTACCCACATCTTTCACCGGATTTTGAAAATCCAAAAGGAGTACCGGTTACGGCGTTTTTATATGGTGGAAGAAGAAGAGACCTGATCCCTCTTGTATATCAGGCACTATCATGGGAAGACGGTGTTCTCATTGGCGCCATGCAGAGAGTTGAGACAACCGCGGCAGCCGTCGGGAAAGTAGGAGTACTGAGAAATGATCCCATGGCAATAAGGCCATTCCTTGCTTATAATATGGCGGATTACTTCAGGCACCATCTTGAGATGAGGAAGAAACTAACTAATCCTCCGGCAATTTTCAACGTAAACTGGTTTAGGAAGGACGAAAAGGGGCATTTCCTCTGGCCAGGTTATTCGAACAATATGTATGTCCTGAAGTGGATAATAGAGAGATCGATTGGAAAAGAAACCCATGCGATCAAGACACCAATTGGTTACGTACCAGATCCAGATAAGTTTGACTGTAATGGCATAGTATCGAAGGAGGCAATTAAAAAATTAACCTATGTCGATAAAGATGGATTCATTTCGGAACTTAATGAAATTGAACCTTTTTTCAAAAGTTTCGGTGAGAGGTTTCCAGCTGAGCTGTGGGATCGCTTCTATAAACTGAGGGAGAGACTGGAATCAGAGTGAGAAGACAGACTGTTAATATATATTTTAAAATTTGTCCGAGGGTTCAACACTCATTAGTCCTGAAATAATGCTAGAAAAAACCTAGCAAGAAATATCGGGGGTATGCTTAAGCGAATTGAACACAGTTCTCACTGTTTGAATGTGAAATAACTTTCAGAAGGATTATGATAAAAATCAGATAACGGATGCCATAATTGTATGATCATTGATTCAAACACTCTCCTTATTCTCATGTACTAACCTTTCTTAGGACAATAATAAAGAAATGACGTTGTTTTTTCTAAGAAATGTTTATTATATGAATTGGTATGGAGATTTCGGTGATTTAAACGCAACAGGGACAGATGGCATATGATAGAGCAATTACGGTCTTTTCGCCCGATGGTCGATTATTTCAAGTTGAATATGCAAGGGAAGCTGTTAAGAAAGGTTCCACAGCTCTTGGAATAAAGTTCAAGGATGGGGTTGTTCTCATATCAGACAAGAAGGTCAGGAGTAAACTGGTAGAGCAGAATTCAATGGAGAAAATTCAGCTGGTCGACAGTAATGTGGCATCAGTTACTTCTGGACTGGTGGCGGACGCAAGGATATTGATTGACTTCTCAAGGGTTGCTGCTCAGCAGGAAAAAGTTACTTACGGTAAACTTGTGAACATCGAGAATTTAGTGAAGAAGGTTGCTGATCAGATGCAGCAGTACACCCAGTACGGAGGAGTTAGGCCGTATGGAGTTTCAATGATCTTTGCTGGAATCGATCAAATTGGTCCAAGAGTGTTTGACTGTGATCCTGCTGGTACAATAAACGAGTACAAAGCTGTGGCAATTGGTTCGGGAAAGGATCAGGTGACAGCCTATCTCGAGAAAGAATACAGTGATGATATAAAGGAGAAGGATGCTATTACTCTCGGCATTGCGGCACTGAAGGTAGCTCTGGAAGAGGAAGGCGGGTTGAAGGGCGTTGAAATAGCCTCTATTTCAGGTACCGGGGCATTCCACGTCTTCACTAAAGAGGAAACTTCCAAATATTTTTCCTAATTTAGACCAACCCATAAATATAGACGAATCAGGGCTACTAAAGACGCAAATAGTTTAAATTGCGTCTTTAGAAATTATTTCTCACAATTCTTAAGTGACTTAGGATTGTTGGCAAATCCCTACAGAGCAGATTTTCAAAAATCTGCGAAGATATTAATAAATGTGAACCTTATTTGCCCGTGTTAATTTTTAAGCTCCGGCTCATTAATTTAAAGATCGTTATATTTTAATATTCTAGGAAATACCTTATTCATAAGGTCTAAACCTTATATAGGGCATTTTAATCAAAGCTTCTAATGACATCAGGCGTGAATTCTGAAAAAATTTTCTACGTCATAATTGCGGCTATCGTAGTTATTGGTGGAATTGGAATAGGGGCAGTATATTACCACAGTGTAACCTCTGCTCCATCTTCTGCTGTGCAGTCTCCATCGACTTCAATAACGCTTATTATTACTCCTAACAACTGGTTCAAGAATTCTACGGTAAATCACAGGCAGCCGGCATATTTTGTTCTGGAACCCAATGGAACTTTGGGTTCTTCCGCTAATCTGGTATTTCCAGCCAACAAGCTGATTTCGTTAACTATCATAGACTATGATTCGGGAGTAACAGGAAACATTGGTCCTAATGGAACTTCAAACAATTCCACCTATGCGCACGTTATCGGCACTGTAGGCGGTGTTGAATATCTATACAATGGCAGTGCAGCGTATGAGAATGCAACGCTTTCTGGCAATTCCTCAAACAACATCACAATTAATCACGGAAGCGGATGGGCTGTCAGTTCCCTCCCCTGGACTGGTAACAAGACAGGTGGATGGGAAATCACGCATACTTTCACGATTATATCAAATGGAAAGATACTACTTAACGTTCCATCTTATGCTGGATCCAATCCAAGTGGCGGTGGCGTTACCCATGCCGAATTTTACCTGAACCAGACAGGAACATTTGCATGGCAATGTTTTGTTCCATGTGGTTATGGATTGGAAGGATGGGGCGCAGCAATGTCCACAGCAGGCTGGATGATGGGAACAGTTTCCGTATCCTGAACCATAGGGTGAAGAAATGGCACAGGATCAGAAAGAAAATGAGGAGGGCGACAAAAGCAGACGCACATTCCTCAAGGCTATGGGGATCATTGGAGTAGGCGTTCTTGCAATAGGATCGCTGAGAGGTGTTATTCAGAATATCATACCTCCAGTTTCAAACACAGTTTCCAATTTCCCAACTTTGACCATAGTGTCCTCATCAGGGAAGCCAATCAATACGACTGATATTCAGGTCAACAACCCAACGCCTTTCCTGTTCAATTATCCTCTCCTGAATGAACCTAATTTTCTCTTAAGACTGGGAGATAGCAGCAATAAGGATATGGCAATCAAATCCGTGACCGTTAATGATCCTGGTAATGGAAATACATTTGTATCGGCTCCAGGTGTTGGGCCGTATAATTCTGTGGTAGCGTCCAGTGCTATCTGTCAGCATCTTGGTTGCGTGCCACCGAAGATTCATTTTTATTCACCATCTTCTTCCTCTTTTCCTGGTAAGATACATTGCAGCTGTCATGGTAGCACGTACGATCCTTACACAGGATTTTCCATAGTAACCGGTCCCACACAACACCCATTGCCAAACACCTATCTTTCTTATGATTCCGGCAGTGACACTTACAAGGTTACAGGTATGGTAGGTCCAACCATATACGGTCATATAAACGACCTCTCTGGCGGAAGTGCCCTGCCTTCTACATCAACGACAGAGGTGTCAAGTTCATAATTACCTCCAATGGTGAAATAAATGTTTAAATCTAAGAACAAGCAATACTATCCCGGCGAGAAACCCCTGCTAGAGAAGATCATGAATGATCCTCAACCTATTCCTAGAAAGGTACCAGATTACATGCGGAAGAAGGGAGGGGCGTGGTACTGGACTGGTGCGATGATAATGTTCGTATTTATTTATGAGGTCATCACCGGTTTGATACTTCTTATGTATTACCAGCCATCCAATGCATATGTCAGTACTGAGAACTTCCTGAACAGCACTCCATATGGATCTCTTATCATTTCAACCCATCTCTATGGCGCATACGCTATGATTATACTGATTTATGTCCATCTTTTGAGGAATCTCTTCGTCGGGGCTTATAAAAGACCCAGGGAATCACAGTGGATCACAGGCGTACTTCTCCTCGTTCTCACAATAGCAGTAGGTTTCTTTGGTTATTCAATGAGCGGCGACGTACTGTCTGCAGATGCCACAGACGTGGGCAGGGGAATTGCACAGGCGACCCCAATAATTGGCACTTATCTTATGCTGATCTTTTTTGGAAACGGTACTAGCATTTCACTGTTCACGAGAATGCTCGGCTGGCACATAGTCCTGGCAGCAGGAATTGGAATATTATTTGCTATTCACTTCTTCACCGCTGAATACAATACCATTATGCCATCTCATAAGGACGCTAATTACGTGGCCCCTGCTATCGATAAGGATGATGGGAGCTATAAGCCCTGGTATCCATATAACCTGATGTACATGATGCAGTACCTTTTCATTGTTTTTGGATTTCTTGTACTGATTCCTTCAGTTCTTGCCATTACGCCAAACGTTCCTGATCTCTTCTCTCCTTTTCCATCAGTATCGCCCACCAGCCCGCTTGCGGTCAGTGTCCCAGCGTATCCTCCGTGGTTCTTGCTATTTGTCTACAAGGCGCTTGATTTTAAGATGCTTGTAGGAATAGGTCCTTTCTGGGGAACAGTTATATTCGCAGGGGCGCCTTTGATTTACCTGCTCCTGGTTCCGTATGTACACACCAATAGGTCACTTCTTATGCGCGACAATCCTATTCCGGTCTCATTTGGTATCCTTGGGCTGGTTTATTATGTCGGGCTTTCTACATGGGGGGCTCTTGCTCCTGGTGTACCTATCACTGATGGGCCAGTACTGCTATTTTTCATATTGCCATTTCTATTTATAATTGGGACATCGCTGTTTATTGCAAAGATGATCAGAGAGAACAAAATAACGATGCCAAACGTAGGAAGACTGTTCTTCACGCTGACAATACTGGCATTTGCGGCATTCGGAAGTGGAATGCTGATAGTAGCATCAGTATCCAACCCCATTCCATTATATCTGATTCCCATGATACTGTTGCTTATGGTAACTGCCATATCTCTGGCTGTAGTGTATGCTATGATCAAGGGAATTCACCTGCGGAACGAATCTGTTGAGGAAAAACATCTGAGCAAGAATGGTTACACCTTTGCTGCATCGGGCTTCATAATGGCATCAATAGTGGTGCTGTTTGAAATATCAATAATACCACCAACTTCACCTTCGAACAACGCGTTGTACGGCATAGGCCTGGGCCTCATATTGCTTATAATAGGTGCATTCCTGAGAATATACAGGGCATCGGTATATGGGGAGTGAAATCTCTCGAAGCAATGAAAATGGGACCCACAATCTGAGGTTCAGGTATCACATTCTGTTTTCCGTATCTATTATTTTCTTCATTCTCCTGTGGTTTATAACAGGTCTTTCATTTGGGGTTGTCACTGCTTATACTGACAGTTATTCCCTGCTGTACGGAATGCTGATCACGTTTCTCTGTATAATGGGATCATATGTACCTATATCATTAAGATTCAGGACAGCTGGTTTCTATATGTCTGGATTTGTGATGATCAATTCCCTTGTCCTGGCGATGATCTCCATAAACACCCAATTGATGGTGTTTGCTTTAATCGCACTGGTGGTGTCAATCTCAGACAATCTGGTCTATTATTCCGGATTCAGGAAGAGACTGACAAGAGCCTCAATTTTTATCACCGTATTGATTCTGATGGCTGTACTTGGCAACGTATTCACTCTTGTAGTGCAACCGCCAGGCTTTCCCATAACATTTGAATCTCTGAAAGACGTTATGATTGGGCTGGGGACGAAATTGCCAGTGATGGAATATGCAGGAGTCATGATAATATCAAGCAGGGTGGATATCATCATAAGTCCCATAGAATACTTTCTGTTCTTTGCAATAGCAGCACTGGTTTCCGAGAATTATTACGAAATTATATCATATGTGGTTGAAAGAAACTCCATGGGTACAGGTATTAGCGCCACTGCATATGGCATAGTGGGAGCCCTGAGCTGCCAGTGCGAAAGTGCAATTGCACTGCTTCCAACAATGGCCGTACTGATAATTGACACCGTTCTTCTTCCAATAGTTTTCCTGAGCTTTGCACTTCTTCTCGGAACGTACATTCTGGTTACAAGATTTTACAAGCAGGGAAAAGGTTTTCCTCTGAAATTCAAAATCAGGAGAAGAGGACCTTCAAGGCTATATCTGGTGCTTTCCATACTTACACTTGTTGTTGTACCATTGATTATCCTTGTTGGAGTTTATTACTCCTGGCAACTGAGCCCCCTCTTCTTCTTTCCTTCCGGCATGCTAATGACATTATCTGGTTTTTCACTGATTTTTTTGATCGGAAGGGTATTCAGGAGTGGAAGCGGGAACTTGACCCTCAATATGGTTGTCATAATCGGAGCAACGATACTGTCACTGATCTGGTTTGTGCCAAGAGTGACAGAATATGCTTACTTCAATCCCTCCTTCTATGGCCTGATGAGCTTGTCCAACTTCATCTCAGGAACGCTCTTCGGCTATGCCTATGCAAGATTAGGTGAACAGGGAAAAATATCTCTTAACGAATATATAACTGTGCTTTTCGGGTTTATACCTGTAGCAGTGTTGTATGAGTCAGAGGTCCTGGGTTTATCAATATGGTCATTTTTCGGACTATTCGGCCAGATAGAGTTCTCTTTACTTGCCTGGATTTTTATGTTGCCATTAATGTGGGTTGCCACGCATAGGGGTCTGTCACACATCTCTTCCGTTAATCGTTATGCAAATATCCAGATCCCTGTTACCCCTGAACTGGCACCAAATAACCAGTTCTAAGTCTCAATATTATGAAATGTAAAGAATTTTATCGTCGATTCCTATGTAAGTGTATGGTCAAGGTGGAAGATTCCATTGTCGCAAGACTTGAATCTCACGGTCATAAATTTGAAATCCTTGTAGACCCAGACGCCACAGATAAAATAAAAGCCGGAGAAATAGATATTGACAAGGATCTTGCCATTGATCAAGTGTTCAAGGATGCCAAAAAGGGAGACAAGGCTGGGGAAGACCTCTTAAAGGAGGTTTTTAAGACAACAGACATAGCGGAGATCGCTATTGAGATCGTGAAGAAAGGGCAGATTCAGCTCACTACTGAACAGAGGAGAGAAATGCTGGAAAAAAGGAAGAAACAGATAGTGGACAGGATATCGCGGGAATCCATGAATCCTCAAACAAATTCTCCAAATCCTCCTTCAAGAATAATCCAGGCGATGGAGGAGGCAAAGGTCCATGTTGATCCTTTTAAATCAGCCGATGAACAACTTCAAACGGTTCTTAAAGCAATCAAACCACTCATTCCAATAAGATTTGAAAAGGCTAAAATTGCTGTAAAGCTCACCGGAGATGCTTATGGAAAGGTTTACGGAGACCTTGTTCGAGGAGGGTTTATAACCAGGGAGGAGTGGGGAAAGGACGGTTCCTGGATGGGCGTTCTGGAAGTTCCGGCAGGAATTAAGGGAGAAATAATAGACATGCTCAATCATAAGGCTCGCGACAACGTCGAGATCAAACTTCTGAAGAGTTTCTGAATAATAGAATTTAAACCTCAGGTTACCAGTCCGCTTATAATAGAATCAGTATGCTGATTCCGAAGAATTTTGCGTGATTCCTTATATACCATTTCATTATTTCCTACTTTTCCCGGTGTTTGCATGGAGAAAATCCTAATTGCTTTGGGTGGAAATGCGCTCCTCAGGAACGGGGACGACAGGACGTATGAATCTCAGGTTAAAAGGGCATCTGAGGCCTTCGAAAAACTGTACGGCATCATAAGAGACAATTACGTAGTGATAACCCATGGAAACGGACCACAGGTGGGCGATATACTGATACAAAACGATATGGCAAAATCTGTGACGCCGGCAATGCCTATAGACGTGTGCGGGTCAATGTCACAGGGACTTATTGCACAGATTTTACTGACATCGTATGAAAGGGTAAGATCTAAGCTATCAGGCGATGGAAAACCACCTGTATATATAGTGACAAGAACACTGGTGGATGAGAATGATAAGGCATTCAAGAATCCTTCAAAATTCGTCGGTCCATTTTACACTGAAAGCGAGGCAAAATCAATTATGGAGGAGAAAGGATGGCCTATGAAGCAACAGGGCCAGAAGGGCTGGCGAAGGGTTGTGCCTTCACCAATGCCTCAGAGCATAGTCGAGAAAGATGCAGTTTCCAGTCTTTTGCTTTCAGGATATTTGCCACTGTGCGTGGGCGGAGGAGGTACGCCTGTCATAAGAAACCACAGCGGAATAATAGGGGTAGAGGCCGTTATAGACAAGGATCTTGCATCCTCAGTTCTTGCCTCTTCGCTTGGATTTGAAAGGCTGATGATTCTCACCGATGTTGACAATGTTTTTCTGAACTATGGAAAACCAGACGAGAAGAGTATAGGAAAAATCTCTCTTGGAAAGATGGAGGAACTTTACAGAGCTGGCAACTTTCCCGAGGGAAGCATGGGACCTAAAATAAAGTCTGCTATACAGTTCCTCAGGAAAGGGGGCAAAGTTGTGAACATAACCTCGCTTGAATTGTGCTACGATGCTCTTAACAGGGACTCCGGAACAGTTATTTTGCGGGATTAGGAATAGTCCATAACCCTGCATCCATAACAATTTTTTTCCTCTTTGAGAAGTAGTTCAGCAATTCTTCCAGTTTTGTGGAGTCAATATCAAGTTCAAAAGTATCCTTCAATGAACGCTTTATAGACTCAGTGGTCATCGGTGATATCAACACCCTTGAAACAAGATTGAGTGTGTCCTCGTAGACATTCCATGGAAAGATAAACCATGTCCAGTTACTGTCTTCGACGATTTCGGATGAATAATCCGGTTTAAACTGACTGTGCGTGATATGAAGCATGGTCGCGGTCTTGAGTGCTTTCGGTTTCAGTGAAAGTACATAATCATGTGCAAGCTTCATGCTTGCCCCTGTGTCTGTGATGTCGTCAACTATTATCACGTTTCTTCCCCTGACATTTATTTCATTCGTCTTTTTAATTGTTGGAGTCCCATCTCGGGTTGCCGTTAGTCCCCAGTGCTCAGTTTTCACCGCATAGAGATCCTTGATCCACAACATATCTGACAGCAATCTCGCAGGCACAAGACCTCCTCGGGACAGTCCTATAATATAATCGGGATCATACTCAGAAATTACAGTATCCCTTATCTTGACACACCACTTGAAAATCTCATCCCATGTCACCATTCTAGTTTTGAATTCCATTATATCTATACTGAAGCCTGCTAAAGCTTAAAAATTTATATTTTGATGAAGTTTAGAAAAATAGAAAAAAAGGAAGATTAAAACGGTTATTCTTCGGTTTTCTTCAATATTGATCCTATGGTTTTCACTAGACTCAGAACTGCCCTTATCCCTGACGCAACTTCAGGGTCTTTCATCATGTGGTATAATTCAAGTGTTCCCAGCCTGGAATTATCTTTTGCAGCGGATGAGGCTGACTCCAGGATCCCCCTTGAGTTAAACATCAGATTTTTAACTGTATCTGATACCTTCTCATCTGCCATAGCATACATAAGGCTCAGCATTACGTTCGCAGTCTTCATGCCTGCATATGTGAACTCCCTTGAAGAGAACATGTGGCCAAAGAATTCAATATCAGTCGGCATGTAGTCCTTCGAGATGTTTGTAATCAGGTCTGTAATTCCAGCCTCTTTCAGCTTTGCAAGAACCGGCATGAACGAGAGCAGAGTATCGCTGTTTTCAACAATTTGATCGAGCAGTATCTCGAGCTTATCTTCTACTATGGGCTGATCCTTGGAATTCTTTGCTGAATCCTTTGATTTTGTACTCATAATTTCACCTCACATTATTCCCCTGACCATCGCAGAAAAATAAGTGTCCGCAGATGTCCATTTGAAAAAGTAATCCATCTTGCTCTGGAACTGTGCCCGCGGAGGTTTTGTATAACTGAAATACAGAGTGATAGCTTGGTTCCCGCCTGTAACTGTGGTGCAGGCCACATCACCATCATAAGACTCGAAATACGCATTTCCATTGGACTCATTCACAATCCTGTTGGCAAGATACTCCGCCTCGAAATGTGCAGTTGCCCCGGCCTTTGACACAGGAAGGTTGGTTGCATCTCCAACCACGAACACGTTATCGAAATCCTTGTAGTTCAGATGGTTCCTGTCAACGTCAATGTAGCCACTTTCATCCGCCAGGCCAGAGCTTGTGATAACTTTCTGGCCCCTGTGAGGAGGAACCAAAACAAGCAGATCGTAGTCCAAAGCTTCACCCTCAATGGAATTCAGCTTCCTGTTGTCTGCGTCCACATTGTCTACATTGAACATTTTGTGGACAATTATTCCTTTCTCATCGAATAGTTTTTCAATGTAGTCGGAAACATTGGGTATTGTAAATACCCTGTTAAGTGGATAGATATAGTGTATCTCTGTCTTTTCTCGCAAGCCTTTCAGCCTGAGATACTTTTCAAGCTGAAGACTGAACTCATAAGGAGCAGGAGGGCACTGTATAGGAACACTTGCCTGCCCGACAATAATCTTTCCCCCCTTGAAAGTGCTCAGGGCCTTTTTAAGATCCAGCGAAGCATCAAGGTCGTAGAAATGCTTAGCTCCCTTATCGTATCCCGGAATATCTTCTGGCGTAAACCTGTCTCCTGTTGCAATAATCAGGTAATCATAAGAAAATTTCCTGCCATCAGCTGTGCTGACTGAGGAGTTATCCACGTCTATTTTGGATACTTCTCCTTTTATGAAATTCACGCCATAATTAAAAAGAGACTCAGTTGGTTTGACACTTCTTCTGTAATCCTTGAAACCCAATGGTATTTGCACTCCATCCGGTTTGAAATAATGTTTCTGGGAATTTCCTATCACATTTATTTCGATTTCGGATGGATCTGAATGGAATCTTATCTTATTGGCCATAATGGTGCCAGCGGCACCATCTCCAAGTATTAGTACTGATTTCTGATCAGACATGAGAATACCCTACTTGGTCTTCCTCATCATTATCTCGAAATAGCCGTTACGGTCGAATACTCCAATCAACTCGTTTCCAGATTTCTTTATCCACTCAGGAGCATCCTTTTTGGTACCTGAATCAGAAGAATAGACAGAGATCACATCTCCAACTTTTCCCTGTTTATAGGCTTTTATCATTTCCATTAGCGGACCCGGGCAGAAACTGCCTCTTGCATCTATCACTTTTGTCGGTTTTATTTCATCCATTTTATTCACCTCTCTTTTATTTACTTAGTTTAGAGGAACAAAGTCATTTTTGAGTCTTTTGCCATGTCAACGAACTGTGAAACTCCGATGACATCCTTTACCATGGGATCAAGGTCCTCTTTCTTGATTCCCATTAGATCAGCAAACATTGCACATCCATAAACATTCACATTTCCAATCTCACTTATCTGCTTGAGTGTGTCCAGCCAGGAGGGCACCTTTTTTTCTCTCATTGTCTTCATAACCATGTCAGCCATGTTTCCAGCTTCTGCACTAAGCGTAGGCTTTGGAGCTCCACTCTTCTTGAACTGCATTAGAGACCAGAATGTTGTGAATATATCAACATCCATTCCATTTGCTACTGCTCCAGAAGCTATAATAGAGCCGGCCATCAGTTTATCCATGCTGCCTGAAAACAATATCAACGATATTTTGTCCGTCATGAGATCATCCTCAAGTTTTGTATTGTTCTGAAATAGATATATGGCAAGCCTGATTAGTTCGGAATAACTAAAGTGATAAAGAGCTTTACGAAACCACATTTTAAGGGAAAAAAGAAATATAGATTGCTTTCTGAACTAATTTTGTACGAAAGATAGTGAATATGATTACATTTATACATAATTGTGTGAACTATAACGTAGCAGCACAAGAGGCGAAGATGGTGAAATTTTTTAAGGAATTCTCTACAGAATTCAAATAATTTTACATGATGCTCCGACCGGGATTTGGACCCGGGTCGCCGGCTTGAAAGGCCGGTATGCTTGGCCGGACTACACCATCGGAGCAGACTCAATGCCGTAGCAGTTCACTTTATATTTATCTTTGCTCACTTCACCTATAAAAGAACCTGTCTGGAGAGAATCCGGTACTCTGTATTTTGATTAACAATACAGTTAATATATTGGACTGAAATCTTCTCGAAGTGGAAGAGACGGCGCAAAAGAATATAACTCCGAAGAAAAATCAGATCCTGTCCATTCTCAAGAGAAATGAGAGTTTATCGTTATCCTCTTTGAGCGCTTTGCTAAAAATATCAAAGGTAGCGGTCCTTAAGAGGTTGAAACCATTGGAAGACAGTCATTTGGTGGAACGGATCACCGTTAAATCAGGGAAAGGCAGACCGCAGATATATTTCTCTCTAACTAACGATGGAAGTCAAGTTTTTCCAAAGAGCTATGCAGAGATCGCGACCGAGACTCTCCAGTATGTTGAAAAACACTTTGGAAGAGACCATGTGAGGAATATATTGATGATAAGGGCACAAAATCTTGAGGAAACCTATTTAAGCCAGATTAATTCACAGTTTCTCGAGAACAGGATAGATAAACTGTCATCCATAAGAGAATCCGAGGGATACATGTCGCAGTGGAACAGAAACAGTGGAGACACTTATGAGATACTTGAATTCAACTGTCCTATAATTGCAGTTTCTGCAAGATACGGAGAGGCATGCCAGGCTGAAATTAATCTCTTTTCAAAGGTTCTGGATGCGGAAGTGGAACCTGTGCAGAGAATAGTGGAAGGCAAAAGGGTATGTAGATTCCTGATCAGGGAAAAGAACAGCGTGATCAGGGATCACTCCTAAATCTCAGGATAGCAGCTATTCCTCCAAACTTCTGGAGCATGATGCCAGGTTCATCTATATCACTGAATATATGTATCTGGGATCCACTATTTTTGGATTTTTCAAGGCAATCCTGTCCCCTGTCACTCCTGAAAACCTGTTCTGTTATCATGATAATTTCTGCTTCCCCATTGACTATAGATCTCATTGTATCCTCCATCCCGTAGGCTGCTAGGTTGTTGGTGTTAAGGTTTTTCAGAAATTTATCCATCAACTCTTTTTCTTTTCTTATTCTGGCTGACTTTAGTATTTTGAGGGACTCCTGACTCTCAAGGAACTCATAAACCGCACCCTCGTCATTTCTATGGGATGGAAGAGAAATAACCTGCACACTCTTGAACAGACCCCTGTCCAAGATATATTTCATGAAATGATCTCTGGTGAATCCGGGGCCCAGTATTATGAGAAAATTCAGATCCTTTACAGGAAGAAGTATCTCTTCCGTTATCCTCTTGAAGTAATCGTCCTCCGAATAACTGCTCTCATAACTCTTCCCAGATTTGCCTGATTCCACATTCCCTATATTCTGTATTCCATAACTCCTCAGATCAAACACAGAAGCGGTCTCGTCATCAATAGCGACAAATATGGCCTTTGTTGAAAATTTATTTTCCAGGGATTCATTGAGTATATCTTTCTCACCTTCATTCCATTCCTGTTTTATGATCTCAATTATGTCACCGGATGATACTGACACAGACTGATGATCACCAGCTATGCCTTCGCTATTGGAAACAACAGTGCCAAGTAGTTTTAGAGAGGAAGAGAAAGCCCTGAAATCCAAGGTTTCAATTCTTATGGTCAGGAATACGGGCTTTCTTGATGTTTCTTTGGAACGTATCATATCGACCTGTTTCTCAACTCTTCTCAGCACAGTGGCCCTTATCAGGTCACCAGGTTTTATGATATTCTTGAGATACCATAGATCGTCCTCATTCTCGATCTGGATCCTGAGGGCACCAGTCGTTCTCTCCTCATCGAGAATCCGCATTCATATCCTCTGCGATAACAGTTTTCATATAAGCAACCATTTTATCGTAATGCGAACCTTTCCAGTAACCTTTTCCGCAGGTCTCACACCAGTCTATCTCCTTATGCAGATCTATAATTTTTTCCGGAACCAATCCAACCAGTTCGCGGGAATCCCTAGGAACAAGGATCCTGTTGCATACCGGGCACCTGGAAAAGAATTTTTCACTGTCCGGAGGAAATCTCGAAAGAAACTCCTTCAGCTGCTGATCAATGTTCAGGTCAGATATTAGAACAAGCTTCCCATACCTACCCTTAAAACCCTTATCCCGCGTGATAAGCCATAAGTCGCCTTGCCTGCATTTTTCAAGAATCTCATTGTCAGTCATGTCGGGGGAGGTGTACTCCACATCGAATCCGAAAATACGAAGCCATTTGCAGAGCTTTCCCAGCATGTTGTCTGCTTTGAATTTATTCTCTCCATCTTCTGATGAGATTGTTTTCTACCCCCACAAGATCAAGTATTCTTGATACAATAAAATTTATCATGTCGTCCGCAGTCTGAGGATGGGTATAATATCCCGGCATCGCAGGGGCTATAATAACACCAAGCGCAGACAGCTCTGCCATATTCCTGAGTGCAATGGTACTTAACGGTGTCTCCCTAGGAACCAATATCATACGCCTGCGTTCCTTCAGCGCAACTGAAGCGACCCTTGTTATGAGCGTATCTGAAATCCCGCTGCTTATCTTTCCCAATGTAGAGATGGAACACGGAATTATCACATAACTGTTGAATATAAAGCTTCCCGAACTAATACGGGCAGCGATATCCTTATCATCATACACATAGTCAGCCAACTTATTCACAGATTCTTTGCCAATTCCAGTCTCTTCCTTCAGGACTATTTCAGCGTGTTCACTGATTATGAGATGTTTCTCTACACTCTTCAATTTCTCAAGGAATTTTACAGCGAGGATAGATCCTGATCCTCCGGTGACTCCCACTACAACTCTGGTTAATGCCATAGATCATTCCGCGTGGAATAGTTCCATTGCGATTTGGAATTAAAATGTTCCTACTTCTTTCTATTGAATACAAAGTACAGTATGAAGATCGAAGCAACAATAGCAATCAAAACTCCATACTCTTCGTAAATCCTGTTAGGATTCTTAACAATAGGAACAGACCATGAGTATCCCGGATATGCCCCCGCATTAAGAGCCTGGATATTTGTATAACCGCTTATCTGAGACTGTTTGTTCTTCGTCATGTTGAATGCTTTCGTCATGTTCCCGATACTGGGAAATCCTATTGTGGACAGAGCAAGTATAAACTGAAGTCCGTATGGATTCAAGCCCTGGTAGTCAAGATCGAATATAATTAGATACTGGGTAAGATTGGATGACCAGTTATATGACACATATGAAGAGTTGTCATACACATCTTTGAAAAGGTTGTTCCATTCAGAGTTCGTGACGGTGTAATGAACTGTTGCAGAAACCCAATAGTTGACAGAAGGCAGATTTCCAGAAGGCGGACTCAGGACTGGAGTGGAAGCAAAGCTTGTGCCACTGCTACCCAGTATAAAGATCAATGTCAGCGAAATGGCACCCACCAAGAGCAGTTTCTTGTTCATTCGAAATACAACTGGATCAACCCAATGGAAATTCTCCTTAAATATTTTTCAATTCGAAGCAGGATCAGGAATTTTTATGGAGCTCCATATTAAGCTACTCTATTTGTCTTATTTGGGCAAACGTAACACTGAACAGTGAATTACACACCCGAACTCCCTCGGATTAACACACATTGTTTTATTCGACTGAACCTGTTGTTTACGCTCTCTATGTAGATTTTATCTTTTTTATACTTAATCATTCTGTTATTTTCTAGCCCTTTATTTCAGTCACTTTCGTAATCATGAAATAGGGTTTATCATGGATAGCTGTCTATTCTCCGAATCCATAATAAGGGAATTAAGAAATTTGAGGATGCATTACATCGTTCCACTGAGAAGAAATTCCACACCCATTCCTCTCAATATTAAATTTGATTCCGCATTTATGTACAACGGAAGACCCATAAAGGCAGCAAAGAAAACATCCAGAATTGGATACATCTATACGTTCCGAATTCCGATCATGAGGGAGGAGGAAGAA
>JBBYJL010000093.1:0-3775 GCA_043196285.1 Thermoplasmataceae archaeon
ACCAGAAATTGGACGATATACTAACTGTTCTCACAAACCAGAACGAGAAAAATGGCAGTACAACTCAATAAAAACATCTTAAATTATTTCCAGCTCGATCTGTGGTTAATTCAATTTAGAAGATCCTTACATTAGCTGGGGGATGAGAATATCACTAATGGATATTGACACGTGGGCACTAACGCACTGAAATTATTCATCGAATCTCGACTCTAATACAGATAAGATTATGAATCACCATGATTTCAGAAGAACGGCTTGGCTATTTAGTTCAATCAGCCTTGATAGCTCAATAAAGATATTGTGAAGAGATCGAGAATCTTATTATTCTTATTGCAATAATCATCTATGAAGATTCTATTCTTAGTTGGGGAAGAATTCGAAGATATGGAGCTGTTTTATCCTTACTATAGAATGATAGAAGCTGGTCACATACCTAAAATCGCCTGGAAGGAACATGGCAAAGTAACCGGAAAACATGGCTACTCGATTAACTCTGATCTTTCATTTGCAGAGGTTAACCCTGAAGAATTCGATGCCCTTGTTATTCCGGGAGGAAAGGGACCTTCCCACATCAGGGAAAATGCAGATGTGCAACGGATAACAAAGTACTTCTTTGAGAAGGATAGGCTTGTGGCGGCAGTCTGTCATGGGCCACAAGTGCTCATCAGCAGCGGATTGGTAAAGGGTAAAACGCTCACATCATATGCTTCAGTTAAGCAGGAAGTTCTGGATGCAGGTGGCATGTATCTCGACAAAGAGGTGGTTGTAGATCATAATCTTATTTCGTCGAGACAGCCCGGGGATCTTCCATACTTTACAAGGACAATCCTCGAAAAGCTTCGTGTGTCTTAAGTGTCCAGGCTACTTTATTTTTATTTTTCTTAGTTCCTTCGATTCTTCATGAGAAGGGTCAATCATTGATCTTCCAAATTTTGCCAATTCATTTACAGCCTTAAGTCCTGATCCCACATATCTTTCCATCATATTTGTAAGCCCATGTGGAAATCTGATCCTGAATTCAAATACCAGGTCTCTATTGGTCACAGTTTTTTCTTCTTTCTCTCCCATTATGATCAGCTCAGTTCTATATTCAGATATCCATTATTAAACTCTGCGGATGAAGGCTGCTTTCCGGAAAGAGTTTGGGGAAGGTAAAAAACACGTCTCCAATTATCAACTTCTATAACGAGTTCACCGCCCTTGTTGTATAGATTGACCTTATCCCTTGACGCAAAGGGCATTTTGACCCTAACAGAGTCAATTCCGTCTTTCCTGGAATACTGGATGGGAATCTCATGAGGAAGGGCAGAGATGGGATCTCTGTTTCCATAAACCTTCTTTCCCAACCTGCGGAGATTCTCAATGCCTGTTGGTTCATCTCTAACAAGGTATAATTTAGTCGTGTCAAGATCTGTGAATGAGCTTGATATCTCGTCCATTATTTCAGACTGTGATTTTCTCCACTGATCGAAAAACTCTCCAGTATTCTCTTCAAATATTTTGTTTACAATAAGTGCATCAACCGGGTATCCGTATAGAAGGAGGTATGTATAAGCTCTTCTCGTTTCATTAAGTGACATACGGTCAGGAGTACATACAAGGCGGATCGAAGTTATTTTTGGATCGGTCATATGTGTGCGGACTTCCCTTAGGCTCACATAAAGCGATTCCATGCTCTCAAAGATGGAATCATCGGGCATGGGCATCTTTGTAAACGGCTTCATTATGGGTCTTACGATCTTTGCCGTTGTCCTGCTAATTGGAAACAGCTTTTCCATATACCATGACATTGCTTCAGGAAATGAAAGAAGTTTGAGAGATTCACCTGTTGGGGCACTATCCATTACAATCACATCAAAATTTCCCTCGTCCACATACTTATCCACGTAAAGCAACTCTGATGCCTCATCGAACCCAGGTAAAGTTGCAAGCTCCTCTGAAGATATTGGATCAAGTCCCTGAAAACTGAACAACCCAGTAAGATATCCTTTAAGACTCTCCCAGTGAGAGTTTATTGCTTCAATTACACTTATCTCCTGGGCATACAGCTTTTCATTGATCTTCCTTAGGGAAGGCCCAATGTCAACCTGAAGTGCATCTGACAAGCTGTGCGCAGAGTCTGTCGATAGTATGAGGGTTTTGTGCCCGAGATCAGAGAGTGTGACGGCGGTAGCAGCTGCAATACTGGTTTTACCCACACCACCTTTGCCAGTAAACAAAAGAATTCTTGTTTTCATATATCCTCAATATTTTCCAGGCTAATATTAATTAAGCCGGTTTTTTGTGGAGATACATTCTAAGATGGGTCAACTAATTTATTTCGTGAGAAAGAATAATAGGAGTTTAGAATAATGAAAATAAAAAATTTAAAAAAAAAGTGGTTATCTAATTACTCTTCGGCGTGACAGCTGGTGGCTTCTTTCCATAAGATCGATTAGAGCCTAATCCATGAACATACCAGTACAAATTATTAGCGGCATTTGCAGCGTAACCAGAGAATCAGGATTCAGTGAAGTCAACGTAATAGGTGGAAACCGCATCAGGAACATTGGTAGAATGGTTCCGAACATCATTCTGCTAAAGGACAAACGCTACAAGCAACATCAGCAGTGCAATAAAAAAGACTGACATTACTATAACCTTGTTATTACTTGAAATTTGCTTTGACATATGAACTATACATTTGATATGATTGGAATCATTTCATTTAGGTAACCATCAAGACAAACTCCGATTTCTATAAAAATAAAAAAAGATGACTAACAAATAGTGATATATTATTTTACAGCATTATTGATCCCAGTTATAGTCGCTTCAAGGAAATAGAGAAATAATAAAAATGCAAAAAATTACTAGAGAAGTGAGACCTCCGCATTAAGAGCATTAACCATGTCGCTACTGGTGACATGGTTAAAACCTGCATAGACTATAGTAAACAGGTAATTACCATGATATGCAAGAGCGATACTCACAATTTGCACTTTACCATTAATCATCGATGAACTATCAAGGACTATGTATTTTCCACCAGATGAAAATGTTCCATTATTAAGGGTAAGATTGGAACCTGCTGAATTGGTTGATTCTGCGATACTCTCACTCAGATTATCATAAATTTCTGTCACGAACTGGGGACTCTCGAACGAAGCGAGGGCGATCCCTGTAATATTTTCATTCAGAGACTGATTGTTGTATACAGCAACCTGTAAAGATGTGAGATTCTGCGTCAGATTGAGTGCCAGATTCGTCTCACCATTCATGCCTAACTGTGTGGTTGAAGAGGAATTGCTGTCGATGGAAAGCAGAAAATTATCTTCAGCATTGATGAAGGCATGGTTAACGTATAGGGATGCGTTGGTTGATAAATTTGTTGTGATTCCCAGATCATTTTCCAGTGTTGACTGAGATATCACATTAGTCACGCTCGACGTTACCGGCCCGTATGTGTGGAGTATTGAATATTCATCTGAAAGAAGGTTCTCTACATTCGTAAGGGAAATGGAGGTGTTGGTTACTGTCAGAATAGCTATTATCTCTCCTCCATAATTCGAGACAAGCAAATACTTGAATATATTTGGCCCGCCGGAATATAGACTACTGTTGTTGGAAATATAGAAGAAGGGATTTCCATTTAGATTCCCGTTTTTAGCGCTCGTATTTTGCATGGCGTCTGCGCTCATAATGGTGTATATGGTGGAAGCTGAGTTATTGAAAAGAAAGTGCGCATAACCCATCACCATGATGCCTTGCGTCTGCGAATAGTAGTCGGCTA
>JBBYJL010000011.1:0-29461 GCA_043196285.1 Thermoplasmataceae archaeon
TAAAGTGATAGTATAATGAAAATACAGAATGTTCTCCTTTATCCAGATCGTAGGGCATAGTTATCATAAAATATACTCAATAAGATTGACTTTTCGCTAGCTTTCGTCCCCAATCTTATGAAATGGGAGTTTTCGCTCGCGTGGTAACTGGTCAGTTATATGTGCATTAACCTTCGTCAGAACATATGTTTTGAACCGAAAGATCCATATATAATGAATGCATTATATTAATAACATGATTTATCTGTCAGCAGAAACACCAAGGGATCAGGAAATTATGGAGAAATTCCAGAGAGCATATGTGAATCTTAAGAAAATAGTGGACAAACTCCAGAAAGAGAACAGGAGGAACAAGATCCGCAAAGGGATCTGAAGCATACGCAAAACTCTTCTCTATATTATAAACAGAGAAGCTTAGAAAGAAGAACTTCATACCATATACTCCGGGAAAGATCGTATTCAAGAAGAGATCTCATCCCGGATAGGATGCACACTCTACTGACCTATTACCTCGTAGTTAAAATTAAATACAATATCCTTATAGGTATATAGTAAAACAGAGCCGTTTCTAGTATCACCAGTCCCAGTAGGGAATGGAACATATCTGGGTGAAATATTGGGCTTTTTCAGCAAACTGGACAATTCAAAAATAACGACGGCTTATCTTGCAATAATGCTACTTGCGTCTATGGGACTTTTTATCGACGGATTTGATCTTAATGAAATATCGACCGTGAACGAGCTCATTCTGAAAAATCTCTTCGCCGAAACGCAGCTGGAGTATTTGCTTATAAACGTCTCCTCCTTCATTGGTATGGGAATAGGAGCTCTTGTCCTTGGTCTTGTTTCAGATAGATACGGACGCAATCTTGTGTTTGCACTGGACCTTTTATTCTTCGCTGTATTTGGAATTCTGGCCGGGCTTGCGACCAACTGGTACGAACTGTTTGCTTTCAGATTCCTTCTTGGTATTGGCATTGGCGGGGATTACCCCGTGAGTTCAACCATCCTTTCTGAATTTTCTCCAAGAATGAAGAGGGGAAAGGTATTGATGCTCATGGTGGGCTTTTACTGGATAGGCATCCTTGTTTCAAATGGCATATCTTATGCCCTCATATATTCACTGGGACTTCTATACTGGAGATATCTTTTTATCATCAGTGGCCTTATTGCAGTCCCAATCATAGCCCTCAGATTCAGGATACCAGAGAGTCCCCGTTGGCTAAGGGCACACGGAAGACCTGAGGAAGCATTGGCAAACATTGAGAAGATCGCGGGTGCCCAGAGTCCAGATCCTGAGCCGTCAGAAATAGCTGTAGGGCCTTCAAAAAGACCTGCTCTTTTCTTCTCCATATTCTTTGTCCTGTCAGCTTGGTTCCTGTTTGATCTTGCATCATATCCTGTTGGCTTCTATTTTCCTAATGCAGTATTTGTTCTCCTAGGTTTTTCGGGCAGGTATCCGCTTACTGTCGCATTAATGAAGATTTCTGTATTCGGTGCGCTTATCTCCGTCGGTGCAATTATAGGATACATAATCGCAATACTCATAATTGACAGGATCGGAAGACGTCCTTTGACTATTACCGGTTTTCTTGCTATGACCGTACTGCTACTTGTCTTCACTGTTTTTAGGCTTACCGGTACACCTGTTGTGATATTTTATTTCCTTTTCGTCATGATGGAACAGTGGATAGGGGCAGTCACTCTTTTCTACCCTACAGAGATATTCAGGACAGATATCAGATCAACTATGCAGGGTATCGCCACCATGGTTTCCAGGATAGGTGCTATCGCTGGGATATTCCTGTTCCCGCTGTTCCAGACATATCAGGCCTTCTTTGTGGCTTTCCTGGCCTGTCTTGCCGGTCTCATCATTTCAGTTGCGCTCGCTCCAGAAACTGTTGGCAAGACCATCGAGGCGGCGTCTGGTGAAAATGTTTCAGAGAACGCAGGATAAATTCCGTAAAATCTGCTTCACCCGGATTTCCGGTACCCACACTATTTATATTAATGTTCCCCCTGTATAAATTATCTTTTCGAAGTTAATACCAGATGGATAAAAGGAAGATCTCTGATGGGGGTTGGCTAGCTATGGAGTATTCTAAGCCAGAAATTAGTGGCTGAAATGGCGGGCACATACCTTCTCGTCATGGGAGGGCCGGGAAGTGCAATAGTCGCTGTCGGTGTTTTTGGGATACCATGGGGTCCAATGACACTTTTCTTCAACGCCATAGGATTTGCCATTGCTATAATTGTAGGAATATACGCCCTTGTTCACATTTCCGAGGGGCACTTCAACTATGCAATAACTTTCGGCTTGCTCGTTTCCGGAAAAATGCCAAAAAGAGATGCTCTATCCTACGTTATTGCACAGTTTGTAGGAGCTCTGCTGGCTTCACTTACTGCTCTCCTGTTTTTCGGATACTCTGTGGGGAACGTTGTTCATTTCAGTGCAAGTTATCCGGGCCCGAGGGGTCCGGTAGTAGCATTCTTTGCCGAACTAATAATGACGTCCTTCCTGCTGTGGATAGTGCAGGGAGTTGTCAACTATGCAAAGCTTGGGCAGGGATTCGCCGGGATCACCATAGGTTTCTACATCATGTTTGAAGTTATGATAATCGGCACAGTCAGAGGAGGATCGGTCAATCCTGCGAGATCTTTCGGACCTGCTGTGATATCAAGCATACTTTTCAAGCCTGCATTCAGCCAGTGGATTTATTTCACTGCACCATTCATCGGTGGGGTCCTTGGAGCTATAACATTTGTATGGTTATTCAGACCAAAAACTGTGGGGTTGAGCCTATTCAATTAAAAAATTTTATGATACAGGGAATTGATTTTATTTTCCCTGAAATTCAGGTTTGCGCTTCTGAATAAACGCACTGACTCCTTCCTTTATATCGTCAGTGGAGAAGAGTACCCCCATGGACAGAGCCTCAATCCATAAGCCTTCATCCATTGATCCGTCATATCCCCTATTCACGGACACCTTTGAGAGATATGCCGATATGGGTGCTGTCTCATCGCAGAATTTGGTTGCAAATTTCAAGGTCTCATCCTCTATTGAGGCCTTGGAAAATACCTTTGACACAAGTCCATAATCCGCTGCCTGCTTACCGGTTATTCTTTCAGATGAAAGTATAAGATATTCAGCTCTTGAGATTCCAACCAGCCTGGCCAGTCTCTGGGTACCCGACCATCCTGGAAGAATTCCCCGTTGAACTTCCGGAAACCCTAACAGAGCGTCATCTGTAGAAAACCTTATGTCGCAAGAAAGCGAAAGTTCAAACCCCCCTCCAAGGGCATAGGACTCGATCTGTGCTATGAAAATTTTTGGCGATTCCTGAATCTTCTTGAATATTTTCTGACCCTTACGGGAGAATTCCATGAAGTCTTTTGATCCGTTGAAGAACTGGCTCAGTTCAGCTCCTGCCGAGAAAACTCCTCCACTGCCGCGTACGATCACTGCAAGCGTTTCCCTTTCGTCAGCAACCTCGTCAACAGCCTTTTCCAGTTCTTGAAGGACCTGCGCGTCTATTAGATTGAGCCTCTGGTTCCTGATTGTTATTATAGAAACTTTGCCCCTCTTCTCGAGCAATACCTTGCTTCCTGCAGATCCTGCTATTGAATTGGCAGATGACTGTACCTGGGGTCTTTCCTGCACAGTCTTCTGGAATTCCTTTCTGGAAAACAGTTCTCTCAGGGTGCCCTCCCTAATAGACTTCGTAGGCGCGAAAACATCTGATCCGAATCTCTCATGGATTTGTTCCAGTTTCTTCCTGATCTCCGCAGATGTCAGCCCCGAAGCCACTGATATGGGTCCGAAAGGCCTGTTCATTCCCAGCTTCACGCCGGTCTCTATGTCATCAGGAAGTGCGATCTGTTCTTCCACAACCTTAGAAGCCTCGTTGATTTCTACCGCCAGGACATCAAGCAGTTCAAGTTGGTCTGTAGGAGGGACATCAGGTATTCTGGCCTTTCCATTTTCCCATTCATAGAAACCTTTCCCTGTCTTCAGTCCAAGCTCCTTTCTGTTAAATTTTTCCCTAAATGCCTGGCATTTTCCATACTCTGGTGACAGTGCTTCGGCATAGTACTCCAGGGAATGCACCACGGTATCTATTCCCACATAATCCATCAGTTCATACGGTCCCATAGGAAGACCCTGTGATTTCGCAAACCGATCAACTGCCTCCGGAGACGCGATCTTTTTATCCAGTATTATGCAGAAAAGCAGGCTTTCGGGAGCATTGATCCTGTTCACAACAAATCCTGGGGAATCCTTGAACACCCGTATCGCTGTCTTTCCAATCTTACCCATGAGTGCAAACGCATCATCGAACACCTTTCCAGAGGTGGTTTCGCCCTTTATTACTTCAACCAGCTTAAGCAGTACAGGGGGGTTGAAGAAATGAAGACCGAGGAACCGTTCAGGATTCTTGACTGATTTTGATAGATCGGTGATCCTGAAATTTGAAGTGTTAGTTGCAATTATTGCGTCCGGTTTTGAATAACCTGATATTTTTGAAAGTAGGTCTTTCTTGAGGTCCATAATCTCCGGCACAGCTTCTATAATCAGATCTGATCCGGTTACGGATTCTTCCAGATTGGAAGAATATCTAATGTTAGAAAGAATTGCCGCGCTGTTCTCCTGCTTTATCTTTCCAGATTTCACAAGCCGATCTATGCTGGCTTCAATGGATTTCTGCGCCTTTTTGAGAGCGTCTTCAAAGGCATCCTCCAGAAACACCTGGTAATTGGAGAGAGCGAATACTTCCGCAATCCCATGGCCCATTTGACCTGATCCGACCACTGTTACCTTCTTTATATCCAACCATTTTCACTTCCCAGCTTTCTTGATGATATCCGTCAATTTCTGAGCTGAAAATATATCCCCGGAAACCTTGATCTGACCTGACATGAAAGCCTTTACTGGATCAAGTTTTCCTGTGAAAAGAGTCTCAAGCGTGGAATCGCTACCTGAAACAAATGCGGTAGGTTTCTGTATCTCGCCGTCAGAAAGATCGACCCGGCCGCCAGAAATCTTAACATAAAACTTTGAACCCTCGGTTGTACTGAACTGAAAGGATTTCTCCATTCCCTTCAAATCTACCGCAAGAGCTTGGGAACCTTGCGCTTTCTTTACTATTTCCGATAAAATATCCCTAGCTGTCATCCTGTTTGGATGACAGTATTCGATAAAATTGTTTGCACTAAAAGTTTATGCGTGCTTGAATGCTTCCATCACATATTCAGCGAAGTCTTCGTCAGATCTTGCTCCCTGGAACTGAACCGAATCGTTTATCACTATATGAGGTACAGCTGATACTCCTACTTCTTCTGCTTCGCTGTAGAATTCTCCTGATTCGATCATCTCTCCGCTTATGTTCTTGTTGACAAGCGCGAATTTGTGCGCAGTGCCCACAGCCTTGGGGCAGTAGGGACATGTTGGTGTTACGTATACCCTTATTTTGAGAGGTTTGTCTACCTTGCTGATCAGCTCCATAGCCTTGGAGGATATATCTGCCTCACCACTTGAAACGGTTTTAAGGTCCTCAATGAGAGAGCCAAATTCATATCCTGAGGGAATCCCATAGTACTTGATTCTTCCATCTTTCTCATTTGCCTTTGCAACAATAGTAGCCGGGAATTTTGTCACTCCGTACTCTTCTGCAAGGTCCTTATCCTTGTCGAAGTCGTAAACCTTGAGTTTGATCTTGCCATTTATTGCAGAAACTTCTTTGGCCAGATCCACAGTTTCCTTACAATATTTGCATTCCGGACTGTTTGACGAAAATATAACAAGATCCACATCGTTCTTCAAGTGCTTGTTGAACTCGTCCATCAGATATTTAACATCTGATTCTCTAATCATTGCCATGTTAATCCAATCTAAATTTTATAATTATATTTAAAGTTTGTTACTCATATTTGATTGCAGACATTTAAATTATACCTTATTTAAAGATATCTTAAGAAAGATGCGGTGTGCCCCATTAAATTTATAAGAGGAGGGAATACATAGGTATGACCTTAAAGCTGTACTATGAGGATAGTTACTTGAAAAACTTTACTTCCATTGTCACAGGCGTAGAGGGAAACAAAATTTTCCTGGAGAAAACCGCATTTTATCCCGCTGGCGGAGGACAGCCTAATGATACTGGATTCCTTTTCATCGGCGATCACAGGATCGGTGTTACGGATGTAGGAAAACTCGGAGATGAGGTATTTCACGTTGTTGACGATCCTTCTTTATTTCATTTGGGAATAGAGGTAAGAGGAGAGATTGACTGGACAAGGCGCTATTCCCTGATGAGGTATCACACCGCGGTCCATATCATAGATGCAGTGGTGAACAGGATTGTGAAAGTTGACGGTAGCATAACAGGTAGCCAGCTTTATCCTGACAGAGCCAGAGTGGATTTCAGACTTGATAATTTCAACGCAGAGAGTGCCCAGAGGTTTGTAGATGAGGCAAATTCAGAAGTCATGAAGGAAAGAAAGGTCACCGTGAGATACATGACAAGAGAAGAAGCTCTCCAGATACCGAATCTTTCACGCACTGCTCCTGGAAAGGAACTGCTGAAGTCGCTGGACACGGTCAGGATTGTTGACATTGAAGGACTTGATTTTCAGGCTGATGGTGGAACACATGTATCTAACACAAAAGAGGTCGGAAAAATAATCATAAACGGTATTGAGAGCAAGGGAAAACATAACAAGAGGCTCAGCTTCCACCTCGAACCTTGATATTCCTTTCCCCAATGAATAGGGTGTCAAGGTTTATTCTCAGCTTCAAATACCGATAAGTGGGTCTGTTTGATTTTGGAAGGACTTTCGGTCTGATGAAGGACCGCATAGTCATGGTTGTAACCACTTCCCAGCTGATGCGGGTGATGGGAAGATCCATGGTATGGGTGTTCGCACCAATCTATTTCCACAGGTTCTATGGCACATCATTTTTTACCATAGGTCTCCTGTTCTTTCTGGGAACTATTATATCTTTTCCGTTCAGTATTTATGGGGGTAACCTGATCGACAGAGCTGGCAGGAGATTTGTAGGGTTGCTTCTTCCACCGATTTCGGCAGCCCTTTTCCTTGTATTTTCCCTCTCAGCCTTCCTGAGATTCCCCGACATATATGCATTCGTTGCTTTCCTGGTTATATTTCCACTGGCTGATCTTGAGGGGATCGTTGATCAGGTCATCATCACAGATGTGGTGAAGGAGTCGGAAAGACTTGATGCATTCTCCCTCAACAGGATTGGGGCAAACGTAGGATTTGCAATAGGTCCGGCTATTGCTGGAATACTTGCGGAGTTCAACTATGGATGGGCCTTTATTGTACCTTTTTTCATCAGTGTTTTCGTGTTCGTGATCTATGCCAGGTATATCAGGGAAACACGACCTGCAGGCACAGGAACACAGGCTAGATCCAGGGGTTTCTCCTTTCCAAAGAATGACAGAAAATTCTTCATTATCGTCATTCTCCTCTCAATGATCTGGTTTATAGCAGGTCAATGGGGAACCACACTCACACTCTTCCTGTCGTCGGGCTACCTGATTAGCGACCAGACCATAGGTTTCCTTTACGCTTTCAATGGCATCGTTGTGATTTTCTTCCAGATCCCCGTGAACAACCTTTTGCATAAATGGCATGACTTCAAAAGACTTGCACTCGGTGCTTTCATCTATTCTTTCGCATTTTTCTTCTATTCCCTAACATCGTACATTCCGCTTCTCTTTGCCAACACATTTTTCCTCACCATTGGAGAAAATGTCCTTTCACCGTCCACTCAGACTGTCATAGCAAAAGCTGCACCAGAAGATAAGCGAGGTGAATATTTCGGATCATATTATGCAATCTCTGGTCTTATAGTACCATTGGCCCCGCTCCTGGGAACATACGGCCTTGGATTCTTGATTCATTCTGGAATTATATTCTGGGGAATTATAGGGCTTTCGGGCATACTGATCGGTTCCATAAGTTATGCTACGCTCAGGTCGCTCTATGGAAACGAATAAGTGCCTGATCTGTATGTTTGAATGAAAACAGATGTTTACAAGAAGAGGCGATACTGGAGATACCGATACCGGAGACCGGGAGAGGGTAATCAAATCTTCTCCTATAATAGAAGTGGAGGGAAGGATTGACGAACTGAACTCCTTCATAGGCCTTGCATCAACCAGGTGCCAGTGGGAAGATATCCTTGCTGATCTAAAGGTTGTACAGGAAGATCTGTTCACCATAGGAGAAGAGTTTACCACGAAGGGAACCAGAAGAACCCTTCAACCAGAAAGACTTGCCTGGCTTGAGAACAGAACGCTGGAACTGAAGAAGGAAGCTGGCAGGATCAGGCTTTTTATTGTTCCAGGCGGCTCCGAAATTGCTTCGCTGCTGCACATAGTCAGGACTCAGTCAAGAAACCTTGAGAGGCTTGTCGTTTCATACAAACTCATATTGAAGCCTTCACCTCTACTGCTCCAGTTCCTGAACAGGCTTTCCTCACTTTTCTTTGTGCAGGCCGTAGTCGCCAACAAAAGGCTTGGCGTCGAGGAAAGAATTTGGGAGATCAGAAGGGAGATCTAGAATTGAGAGGATGGTTCTCCTATCCACTGGAACGAGTTTTCCCATGATGCCTTCAAACTGATCGGTCAGCATTCCAGTGAGTTGCGATCTTTGGACGGGAATGTATCCCATCACCTCTGGGTCCATACCACATGGCCTTATTGCCCTGAATGGTTCAAGTGCCTCTGGTGATATATTAACGGCCACTCCATGGTAGCTGACCCACTGATCTATTGCCATCCCAATAGAGCCGATCTTTTTCTCTGGTTTGCTTCCCATCCAGATTCCTGGTTCAGAACTCCCTGGATGTACATCAAAGCCAAGCAATCCAATGGATTCTATAAATATCCCTGTCACCTTGTTTACAAATTTCCTGACATCTATCCTTCCATCGCTGCGTATGTCCATAATTATGTACGTTACGAGCTGTCCGGGGCCATGATATGTCACGTCTCCGCCTCTTTCAGTCCGGACTGGATTGATCCCCTTGAAATTCTCAGGGTCTGCCTTCCTGCCTATTGTGTATACAGGATCATGTTCGACGAAAATAAGCAAATTGCCTATCCTGAAATCCTTTCTCCTTCTGACGAGCTCGATCTGCATTTTTCGGACTGTTTCATAGTCCATCCTCTGAAGATCAACGACTAGGTTTGAAGTGTAGAGGGAATCCATAAACACCTTCAGCAGCTTCCTTTACGCCCTCAGACACGGTTGGATGAGGGTGGATTGTCATACCGATATCCATAGCATTTAGTCCCGACTCCACAGCGACTGAAATTTCGCTTATCATCTCAGATGAGTGGGGGGCCACTATACCGGCTCCAGTCACAGTTCCATTCTTGTCTGAATAAATCCTGTATGTGCCTACGTTTGCATTCATGCTCAGCGATCTTCCGTTTGCGGCAAGAGGAAATATGGATACCTTGTCTCCTTTTGATCCTGTGTAGGATATCTCCGGATCTGAATATATGACGAACGGCATAGCCCTGTAATCAACCTCCCTTTCCTCACCGAGAATGTTGTCCGTTGCAACTTCTGCGTCATAATATGCTTTATGTGCCAGCATAGGTTCGCCTGATACGTCGCCTATCGCATAAACATTGGGAATGCTGGTTCTTTTGTGAAGATCTGTCTTTATGAAACGCCCGTTCATCTCAAGTTTCAGGTTTTCCAGGCCAAAACCTTCGGTGTTTGGCTTTCTTCCAACCGTAAGGAGAACATTCTCTGCGTCGAAACTTTCTCCAGATTCAATTTTCACGTGGTACATGCTGTCCTTGATAACGCTGGTCACCTTTGATCCCGTTCTGATCTCAACATTCATTGCACGAAGGCTTCTTTCCACGGGATTCACGAGTTCCCTTTCAACGCCCGGTAGTATGGTTTCCATCATCTCTATGATCGTTACCTTTGAACCAAGCTTAGCGAATGCATTTCCCATCTCTATTCCTATATATCCTCCACCGATTATTACCAGTCTCTCGGGAACCTTCTTGAAGTCAAGGATCTCCCTGTTGTACCATACGTCACCGAAAGAAGGTATTCTCGAAGGGACGGAACCTGTTGCGATTATGAGGTTCTCACCACTGTATTCATGACTGTCCACGCGCACTTTGTTTGAATCTACTATGCTAGCGACGCCGCGTATTATCTCTATCCCAAATGATTTGCAGAGCACTTCGACTCCAGAAGTTAGCTTATTGATCATGTTCCATTTCCATTTCTGCCACGCCTCTAGATCTATGTCATACCTGATGCTTACACCCGGCATTTCCTTGAGATATCCGATTGAGTGTGCGAGCTCTATTAGGGCTTTGGATGGAATGCATCCATAATTCAGGCATTCTCCACCGATCTTTTCTTTCTCCACCATCAAAACTTTCCTGCCTTTCTGCCCAAGCCTTATGGCCGCTGCATAACCCGCCGGTCCTGCACCTATAATAATCGTGTTGTATTCCATTTCAGTCACTCACAAAAATCAGGGAGGGTTTCTCGAGCAGTTCCTTGGTCCTGGATATGAATCTGGCTGCGTCTGCACCATCTATAAGCCTGTGATCACAGGAAAGCGTTATGAACATCTCAGATCCTGCCGGGGTTTCTTCCATCCTGTGTAGCGCTAGAATGGCAACCTCGGGATAGTTGATGATTGGTGTTGACATTATTCCGCCGATTGTTCCAACGTTTGACACTGTGAATGTTGAATCCTGTACCTCAGAGAGATTGAGCTTGTTCTCTCTTGCTCTTGAAGCAAGATCCGTTATTTCCTTAGAAAGCTGGAATATGTTTTTCCTGTCTGCATCTTTCACAACAACAACTGTGAGACCTGCAGAGGTGTCGACTGCGACTCCAATATTGTAATTCTTCCTGATGATGTAATTCTTGTTTATTTCGTGGTATATCGCATTGAACTTTGGGAACTCCTTCAGTGCAAGCGTGACAGCTTTCACGAAGAGAGGAGTGAACGTAACTGTACTGTCCTTGGACTTGAGTTCCTCCCTCGTTTCCTTGAGCTTGTTAAGGCTTACCCTTTCAACAATAGTAAAGTGTGGAATAACTGCCTTTGACTTAGCCATCTTCTCGAAAATGATTCTCCTGAGACCCTTCGGCTCGTAGACCTCGTCACCTTCATGTAATTCCACCTTTTCTGGTTTCTTCTCTTCCTTTTTCTCCTCTACAATGGTCTGCTGTGGTTTACCCTCAAGAGATTTCTTATATTTATCAAGGTCTTCCATTAATATCTTGCCATTTTCACCGCTTGGCGTAACTCTTGAAAGATCGATTCCCATATCACGAGCTGCTTTCCTTATTGCTGGCGAAGCGAGAATTTTCCTTTCACTGGATGCCTCCTGCTGAGCCGGTTTTATTTCAGCCGAAACGTGTTTTTCGACGGGTTTTTCCTGTGTGTGTACTGAAGTTTCACCAAAATTAGTTCTCACCTCAGTGGACCCGTCGTCTATCTCCAGTAGTTTTGTGCCTACCTTTACCACCTGACCCTCCGGAACAGACAGTCTCATAACCTTACCTGCCACAGGAGAGGGTATTTTAACGGTGACCTTATCGGTCATGACTTCAACCATATCCTGATCCACAGATATGTCATCTCCTTCCTTTACATGCCATTTAACTATCTCACCTTCTGCAACGCCTTCCCCAATGTCAGGCAACTTGAACTCAAACACGCTTATCACCTCACTGTTGTCAGTTTTGAAACTGCGTTCATTATTCTCTTTTCATTTGGAATGTAATATTCCTCCATTCTGTAAGGGAATGGAGAATCTGGGCCTGTTACCCTCAGTATTGGTCCCTGAAGGTAATCAATCCTGTTCTCCGCTATAAGCGCAGAGATTTCTGCTCCAACGCCCAAGGTTCTCGGCGCTTCGTGAACAATCACTACCTTGCCAGTTTTCTCCACTGTCTTGAAAATCGAATCTTTATCCATCGGCAAAAGAGTCCTGAGATCTAGAACGTCAGCGTCCACCTTGTTCTTGTTTACAGCGTCAAGCACAGTCGGTACCATTGAACCATAAGTTATTATGGAAACATCGCTTCCTTCATGCACAAGGTTTGCCTTGCCTATGGGAACGATGTAGTCCTCCTCCGGGACTTCCTGTTTTATTGCTCTGTATAGTCTTTTTGGCTCTAGAAATATTATTGGATCCTCAGTTTTCATGGCAGACATCAGCAGTCCCTTTGCGTCATATGGGTTTGATGGTGTAACAACGGTAAGGCCTGCAGTATGGACAAAATAACTTTCACCACTCTGCGAATGATATAGACCGCCTTTGATTCCTCCGCCATATGGGGTTCTAAGAACCATTGGAACTGTGTACTCTCCGCCAGATCTGTATCTTATCTTGGCCATCTGGTTAATTATCTGATCCATTGCTGTATATATGAAGTCCTGGAACTGTATCTCTACAACCGGCCTAAGGCCATTCAGGGACATCCCTATTCCCATGCCTATTATTCCCAGTTCTACCAGTGGTGTATCAATAACTCTTTCCGATCCAAACTTCGATAGTAGACCGTCTGTGACCCTAAAAACACCGCCATCAGTACCTATATCTTCACCAAGCATTATGATGGAACTGTCTTTTGACATTGCTTGGGAAAGAGCATTGTTTATCGCCTGAACCATGTTCATTGTACTCACAGTATATCACCAACCTCTTCGCTCAGCATCCAGCTCATATTCTTGTAGACGTCCTGGAAAGCTGTTAATGGTTCCGGCGGAGGTATCTTTTCACATTCATCGAATTTGTCGTCCACTATCTTCTGAGTCTTTGATTTGATGCTTTCAATAAATTTATCATCAATATAGTTCATTTTCTTCAGTAGATTTTCCGTTACGGTAATCGGATCCCTGTCACTTCCTTCAGTTACCTCCTGGGATCTGTATTTTGAAGGATCGTCTGATGTGGAATGTGGTCCCATCCTGTAACTGATGGCATCGATTAGGGTGGGTCCCTCTCCGGATCTTGCTCTCTTTATCGCGTCGCTTACAACCTCATAGGTTTCTAGCATGTTGTTGCCATCAACCTTGATCCCTTTCATTCCGTATGCTGATGCCTTTGTCCATATTTCCACTTTCGTCTGCTTCTCCACGGGCATAGATATGGCCCACCCATTATTTTCGCATAAAAACACGACTGGCACATTGAATACTGCGGCAAGATTCATTGAAGCATGAAAATCAGGTGTGGAAGTGGAACCTTCTCCAAATGTCGAAAGAACAATCCTGTCCTCTTTCCTGTATTTAATGGCATAGGCTGCTCCCACAGCCAAAGGCATGTTGCTTGCCACTGGGCTTGGAACCGACATGAAATTAAATTTCCTGACTCCGAAATGGCTCGGCATCTGTCGTCCCTTTGAAATATCACTGCTGTTTCCGAATATCTGATTAATAATCGTTTCAATTGGGACTCCACGACTGACCATCAGGGGGACATCCCTGTAATAACCGTAAATGAGGTCACGATCCTCAAGTGCCATTCCCGCACCAATCTGAAGGGCTTCCTGCCCCATTGTTGGCGTATAGAATCCTACCCTGCCCTGACGCTGAGCGGTCATTATCTTCTTGTCTAGGGTTCTTGATAGAACCATTGCAGTGTATCCTTTTATAAATTTCGCCTTGTTATCAGTTTTAGTTTCTGCCATTCAAAATCCTCCTTTTTGTCCAAGCTTCGAAAGCTCTATACGAAGTTCTCACCAGGGGCCCAGAGGCAACAAATGAAAATCCCATGTTGTAACCGATATCCTCCAAATGTTTAAATCTTTCAAGTGAACAGTATTCCTGAACCTCAAGTTGCTTCTTCGAGGGCCTCAGATATTGCCCAATGGTCAATATATCAATACCGACTTTTCTCAAATCTCTCATTGTTAATAAGACCTCTTCATCACTTTCGCCAAGTCCCAACATGATAGAAGACTTGGTCACTTTACCTGGACTTCTCTTCCTTATGTAGCTCAAAACCATAAGTGACTGTTCATAACCCGCCCTAGGATCTCTTACCGAAGGTGTCAGTCTTCTAACGGTTTCAATATTGTGGGCAATGACCTCAGGATCCGCGTCTATTATTTTATCCAGAAGATTTTCTTTTCCTCCGAAATCAGGAATGAGAACCTCTACAAGTGCGCCAGTCTCCTTTGCCCTCCTTATAACTTTTGCAAAATGGTTTGCGCCTTGATCCTCAAGATCGTCCCGATCCACCGATGTTATCACAACATAATCAAGTCCCATTTTCTTTATTGAATCATAAACGCTGTCCGGCTCCATTGGATCCAGTTCTGTCATTCCACCATGAGCCACGGAACAAAACCTGCATCCCCTTGAACAATTTTTTCCCATAATCATGAAAGTAGCGGTTCCGTTACCCCAGCATTCAGATATGTTCGGGCACCTTGCTTCCTCACATACTGTGTGAAGGGAGAGTTCCCTTAACGTTCCCTTTATCCTCAGATACTCTGGCCCGGATGGGATATTAACCTTGAGGTATTCAGGCTTCACTATTTGTGATGCAATTAGTATATTCTAAAGTATCGTATTATTACTAATGGATGACTACTAATAGATAGTAGATAAGTCAACTACCCCTCCATTTCGGAGGTGGCTTGTTGCAGTCTAGATGGCGCAACGCTTGTTTGGCATTCCTTTACAGGAGGAGAGGTGCTATTCATTATCCGTTTCAGGCAACGCTGCAAGTTCTCACTTATGAAGTGGTTTGAGATTTCTATCCACTCTCCTGGTGGAGAAAATGCCTCTGAAATCGATGGTTCTTGCAAACCATCCATGTAAACGTATTACTCCTCATGAGAGTATCTTACCATTCAGATGTGAAATGAACATACATAGCACAGGAATGCAGATGTGTTTGTCCTTATACACTCCATCTCGGACGTGAATTTCTCACTCAAAAGAGATAAACATAAAAAAAGGAAAAATTGTTTTTGATCGTGATCTACTTTGCCGTTTTCTAAGAAAACCTCACGACAAAAAAGATGTAGGGAAATGGTTTGCGATGTATTTCAGGGGTTCCTGTACATTCTGCAGTGCAATTTTAACCTGTTGTGAACTCCCAGCTTGAGCAGAAAGCGCGCCGATTGTTCCAATTCCAAGCGGATTGCCCGAAACAGTGTTCTGGTAATTGTAAGTGGGAGTGACCATAACATTAACTACGGCAGCGGAATTTGAATAACCTATCTGGAAAATGTCTGGATAGCTGTTATCATTCGTAAGGGTACTCCCACTGTACCAGTAATCCTGTAATGCATTTACGTCCACAGAAGGTGATGTGGTATATCCCCACTGTACATTAGTATTGCCAGAGGGTTCAACAACGTTAAGGAAGTAATCTGTTCCGCCGGCCAGTTCTGTGGAAGGTATAGAAATATTCTGCGTACCTCCATTAGGCAGGTTGACGCTTATTGAAGTTATGTTTACAATGTTATTGCTGAACACCGAAGTACCTATACCGACGTCAATTGTACCTGTTCCTTCCAGATATAGGGTTATGAAATTCACATACTGATTACTGGATCCAACCGTGAATTCCTCAGCCTCTGGTAAAGTGTATGTGTTTGTGTTGGCAGAGGACGCTTGAACCTGAGCAAAAACCCCGTTTCCTGAGGAGGAGGATGCAGTGTACACGATTGATATACTCTGTGCAGACCCACTTACCGTTACTGACCCTGATGAAGGTGATACTGTGTATCCGGAAACAGATCCAACAGTGTATGAATAGCTGCCATTTGTTACAGAAAACTGTATGCTTGTTCCAGTTGAACTCTGTGCAGTTCCGTTAAATGTAACGGACCAAGATGTTCCTGATGCAAGACCGGATTCTGTGAACGTTACAGTATAGTCCGTTGGTGATGGTAATGGATTTGAATAACCTATCTGGAAAATGTCTGGATAGCTGTTATCATTCGTAAGGGTACTCCCACTGTACCAGTAATCCTGTAATGCATTTACGTCCACAGAAGGTGATGTGGTATATCCCCACTGTACATTAGTATTGCCAGAGGGTTCAACAACGTTAAGGAAGTAATCTGTTCCGCCGGCCAGTTCTGTGGAAGGTATAGAAATATTCTGCGTACCTCCATTAGGCAGGTTGACGCTTATTGAAGTTATGTTTACAATGTTATTGCTGAACACCGAAGTACCTATACCGACGTCAATTGTACCTGTTCCTTCCAGATATAGGGTTATGAAATTCACATACTGATTACTGGATCCAACCGTGAATTCCTCAGCCTCTGGTAAAGTGTATGTGTTTGTGTTGGCAGAGGACGCTTGAACCTGAGCAAAAACCCCGTTTCCTGAGGAGGAGGATGCAGTGTACACGATTGATATACTCTGTGCAGACCCACTTACCGTTACTGACCCTGATGAAGGTGATACTGTGTATCCGGAAACAGATCCAACAGTGTATGAATAGCTGCCATTTGTTACAGAAAACTGTATGCTTGTTCCAGTTGAACTCTGTGCAGTTCCGTTAAATGTAACGGACCAAGATGTTCCTGATGCAAGACCGGATTCTGTGAACGTTACAGTATAGTCCGTTGGTGATGGTGGTGGGGCTGTTGTAATTCCGAGCTGGGCATTGACAAAGTTATATGCATTAATGCTTCCCCACCCCACAGCTAAACTGTATCCGTTCTCTGCACTGAATGCACCGTTTGATCCATTACTGACGAAGTAAAGCGCAGGTGCTCCACTGAATGTGCCTGAGTACTGCTCCTGACCAAATTTATAAATTAGTGGGTTAATGAACCCTTCAGGTGTACCGAGAGAGTGATCCATTACTGCGATAACACCGGCAGTTAGCGGAGAGGCAATGCTTGTTCCCCATAGTTCCTGATAACTGCTAGATCCGCTGTATGTTATGTAGATCTCCATGTTTGCGCCGTCTGCAGCGATGTCGGGAGTGCCACGGCCAGATGAAACTCCTGTTGTGGATGATGCTCCCGTAATAATACCGTTTGCATCAGATGATCCTGATTGCCATGAAGGTTCTGCAAATATTGAGCTGACACCGCCTTGAGAGCCGTCTCCTGAATTGGGAGTGTTGTACCATACAGACTGTGTCTGGATGCCTGTTGTACCTGAACCATTCGTTGAAGCTGTTCCAGTTAGTGTTGTTGTTGTCCCGCCCACAGCAAGCGTACCAAAATCATTATAGGACATGGTAGCAGGGAAACTGGGCGCAGGGCTGCTTGTGTCTCCGTCATCACCAGATGAGGCAAGGACTGTAATTCCTCTGGCGGCGGCTTCCTGTTCGTACTGCATCCATGTGGAATCATTCGTATCTGTTCCACCCCATGAGTTAGAGATGGCAACAACATGTGATAGGGCATTATCTACTGAGGTATTGTAGCTTGGGTTAAGGACAGCCGCAAATGCCTGGTCAAGATCAGATTGAGTGGATGATGGCCCATAGACCTCCACAATATGGGCACCTGGAGCAACAGATCCTGCCATTTCAAGGTCGAGTGTGCTCTCATAATCTGCCTGGCTTGTGTCGTTTTGAGCCGATGGCCCCGGAGCCGGAGCACCAAGTATTGGATATCCGTATGCCACTGGCTGTGGTTCGCTGGATGGTATGTTGTGTGCATAATAATATGAAATGTCTGAAGGAACAAATGGAGCAACATCCTGTCCCGCGGAATTTGTTCCGGACCAGAGTATAGTAGCAATAGTTTCATTTGTGGGATAGCCATACTTCTGGTAGAGTTGAGACAGCTGGTAAGCATTCTGGAAATCTGCTCCATACAGGGTTTGTGACGATCCAGAACCCTGGAACATGGGTGATATTGTTGCTTTGTATTGATCGCTGAGCCCTACTACGCTTGAGATGGGCCCGAAATAAACAGGAAGTGATAACTGTGAAGTCGGTGCATAAAACTGGTTGTTTGCTGTTCTGAAGTTGCTAATTGTGGTACCGAAAAGAGTTTCAAACTGCCCGACCGAGCCAGAGAGAGCTATGGACACACGATCTGCATAAGTTGATACCGAGAAGCCACGAGACTGGAAATATTCCACGTAATGATAATACTCAGTGGATGATGCTGAAAACATGGTGCTGAATTCTTGTGAAGTCAAATAATGGTGATAAAGAGGAGATGACGGATTCTGAACTTCAGAAAGAAATTGGTTCAAATAAGCCTGGTTCCTGTATTGCAGTGTGATCATAACGCTGATGTGGTGATTTACATTTTCTGGCCCTAGAGCGTGAATATTGGTTACCACCCCAGTTTCAGAATTGGGTATTAAAAATGACTGGTTGCCCGAAGAATGGGTGTTGGTCATAACCTGATTTGCAGTCAGGAAACCCATGGCGACAAACGCAAATGCTATCAACACTACTGTTGGGATTAATATTTTTCTTTGCATTAAAAGATTATATGATAAGATATATTTAAATTGTTGTCAAATTAATATCCTTTAGTAATTCGTGGATTGAATATGTTCTAAAGGTGGAGAGTAGGTGAGAGGCATCTATGCTTACCTTTTTACCTTATTCTGGAAACATTCTATATATACAGTTTATACTGTAAGGGAAGGATAGGTTTACACATGGCAGGTGATGTTGTTGCAATATACTCAGATACGTATCATCCCGCCACCGATGGCGTTGTAACTTATATCGACTCCCTGAGGAAGGTGCTGATTAACAACAATTACAGGCCAGTCGTAGTTACCACAAGTTCGCATCCCTTATCCGGTATGACTGATGTTTTTTACACTAAAGGTTTCGTGTTCAGGCCTTATCCCCAGTACGATGTCAGCATAAGACCATTTTCCAGGAATAAGAAGGTGCTCGATCTTGATCCATTTGTTATCCACTCCCAGACACCATTTTCCATGGGAATCTCGTCGCTTGTCCTTGGGAAGAAAACCGGAGCCAGAAAAGTTGCGACATTTCACAGCATGGTGTTCCATGATGGGGCTCTCTCAGCGTATATTTCACGAAATCCTTTTGTACAAAAGCAGTCAAAGAGGCTTCTTATCCGCTATCTTCGATGGCACTATTCGAAATTTGATCTTGTCATATCACCTTCAAATTTTCTGAAGAGACATTTGACGGAAATTGGAATTGAAAATGTGCGAGTGATAAATAATGGAGTTGATATCGAAAGGTATCTCAATGGGCCTGAAAAGAACTTAGCTAGGAAGGCTTTGAATATAAAACCGGAAGAGAAGATTGCTCTGTATCTGGGAAGGATCGGCCTTGAGAAAAATCTCGAAATTCTCATCAAATCGCTTCCATTTCTTAAGAAATACGGTTTCAAGCTTTATATAGTAGGTGGTGGACCGCATCTGGATCATTTCCGGACCATGTGCAGTCCCTCTGATGCTGGTTCTATAATTTTCACAGGGAGAGTGAGTGAAGATGCTAAGATTCTATATTACTCAGCTGCGGATGTTTTCATAAACCCATCTGAATTCGAGGTGCTCAGCACAGTTGACATTGAATCTCTGGCCTCAGGAACTCCCATTCTGGTACCTGCTGATTCCTCGCAGGAGGAGATCATAACCAGAGGAATCGGCGGAGATACCTTTGAGCCGGGAAAATCTGCCGATCTGGCTGAGAAAGCCGAGGAAATCTATCAACATATATCGTCCTATAACCCAAGGAAGGATGCAACGAAGTTTTCTCTTGAGAATCACTTCAAATCCATAATGAAGGTATATCTGGAAGATCACTGATCCTTCAGAATTCCGAGGTTTTTAAGCAGCACCCAAGCAGTGGCAACATCCTCCAAGCCAATCCCCATTGACTTGAAGATTGTGCGCTTACTGTTCCTTGCGATCAGTGGATCAGCAATCACTTCCTTGAACTCGTATATTTTCCTTTCTGGATTGGTCCTTGAAAATTCTGACACCTCTGCGGATTCTTTCATGGCCTGCTCCAGATGCTCCACGAAGATAAAATCCGATTCCTCAAGGACATCATTAGAGACCTCACGACGGAATGGTAAATTAGATCCAATTAGATTGAGATGAAAATTATCGAAAAGCATACCCCTGGTTATTATGGGAGAATTTGCATTTGTAACCGTATTAATGATTTCGGAACCGTCTATCATTTCTTCAGGCGTCCTTACTGCTATTACCTCTTTCCCAATCCTATCAGACATTCGGCTTGCAAAATCCTTGGAGTGATCGAAGTTCCTGGAATACACCTTTATCTCCTTGAGGACGAATGCCGCATTATGCGCCTCAAGATTTGATTCTGCCTGATAACCACTTCCAGCCAGGCCGTAATTTATCTCCCTTCTGTTCAATACAACCGATGATGCGAGTGCGGCCAGAGCTCCTGTTCTCATCTGACCCAGCTTGTCCGCCTCTATAATCGCAAGGGGGTCTTTGGTTTTAGTACTGAATACTATCACCTGGAAATGTGAGTGATCCTGCCCTGATGCGTAGATCTTTGCGCCCGCGATGCCCATAGTATCGATCACGGCAGGCATTGTGCTGAGCACGATGCCCTTTCCATAATCCCTCATCCTTGCGGATACTGAGGCTTGACCAGCGTGATAAGCCATGAACGCACTTTTCAGAGTATCTATTATCTCTTGCATTTTAAGGTTGGATGCTACTTCTTCCTCTGTTATGTAAATCATGAAGATCACTAAAATAAGATTGCATCCTGATATATGAAAGTCTGATTCTGGAGATCGTATTTTTGTACAATGATGCTTTCCCAACGAATTAAAAAATATATATCATGCTTGATTGTCTGACTATGGATAATAAACCATTCATAAGTTCTGCAAAGCTTAAACAGTATGTTAGTGAGAACAGTTCATACTCACTCTACATCAAGGATGATCAGGTAGAGCTGAGATTCACACCAAACACTCCTGAAGCCATGGCCCATTTTCCTGAGGGTGAGCAGGTTGAACACGTGATGACAGGCATAGAGAGGAACGGGAATATATACTTCTACAAGTTCATCACCAGAAGCAGTTTTGGTGAGACAGTGACAGACCTGGATGGAGAAGATGACCCTGTGATGCTGTGGCTCCAGTATATCTAGTGCAGCAGAGCGCCGAATATCAATGGCAGTATTACCGTCGCGTCACCATAAACGTTAACAAATTTTGCATCTTCCCTTACCTTTCTCCAGGATATCGCTTCCTCAAGCTTAGCGCCTGAGAGTGATCCATCATATTCCTGCGCAGTTGTCAGATAGACCGCATAGTCCAGTCCATCTCGGAATTGGTTCCACCATATTGTGTGGTGCTTTGATATCCCGCCACCAATCATGAAGGCTCCTGTCTTCTTTGCCTCAAATATTATGTCCGAAAGGAGGTGTTCATCTTCAAGCAGGTTGATCTTAAAATCGTGGTGTTTCTCATACATCGACCATAGCTGCGAACCGAAAGATCCGTCCGTCATCCCGGGAACGAAAACTGGAATTTTGTTCATGTAGGCATTGTACAGGATTGAGTCTTCATTTTTCATTCTCTTACCGACTTCCCAGATTATGTCCCGTCCGCTCCATTCATGTTTCTCCATGTAAAGATCCTCGAGAACCGGCTGCATGAAATTCTCGATTATCTCTCCATAGCTGGAGTCAGGCACCAGAACATTTCCAAGCCTGTTGATACCGATCTTTCCGAGTTTCCTGTCGCTCAGATCGAAACTCCCGCAGTAATATTTTGAAAAAGTTCGTGCAATATCGTGATCGAGAGTGCCGTTGGTTGTTATAATCACGTCGAAGAGATGTTTCCTGATTGCCTGATTGATTAATCCTCTGGTACCTGTGGAAATGATGTCAGCAGGAAATGAAAGGAACTTTGTGACCTCTTCCCCAAGCATTTTTTTCGTGATTGAATAAGCTGTGAAGACCTTTGATGCTGTGAATCCTCCAGTATTCTCAAACTGCTTCATCATATCACCGATTGTGGACTTTTGATTCAGCCTCAGATCTTCCACTGGCTGATGCAAAAGATCATTTCTGTCGTAACTTTCATCTCTTGAGTCCATGGCCACATGATTACAACTATGCTTAAATCATAATATGGTATACGAAAAAATGGGTTCTCTAATATTTACTCTTATCCTCTGGATCCATCTCTTCTTTGCGATAATTTTCATTGGCGGATCCTATTTCATCTGGTTTGTCATATGGCCTGAATCATTCAAGCTGACCAAGGACGAGAAGGAGAGAACAAAAATAGTTGGAATATTTTCAAAAAGGTTTGCTGTCTTCACAAACTATTCTGTGCTTATACTCATAATCACTGGGATCGCACTTGCACTTCACATGTATTTTCAGAATACAAATCTCTTCGATACCCTTGAAGGGCTCGTCCTGGAAATAAAAGTTGCTGTTGTCGGACTGGCTCTGGGGATCATGTATTACAACAATCTCACGCACCCAAAGAAAATCGTCAGTTTACTTGCTAAAGGCAAAAGGGATGAGGTTGAAAAGATAAGAAAAAGGGCACATATATTCTCTTATGCCACCCTGGTCCTCCTTGGACTGATTACAGTCCTAGGAACCTTCCTTGTCAATTATTTTTAAAATTACCTTGCAGAAGCCGATATTCTTTCAACTTCCTCTTTCTTACTCACTGCAAATGATCCACCATCGTTCTTTGCGGCAAGCATGATCTCGTCAGCAAGACAGTCTTCGATGGCTTTTTTCTTCTTGAAAGAAGCATTGGTTGCCCCGATTGCAATATTTCTAAGAGCGATATCAACCCTTCTTGAAGGTGAAATATCAACTGCCTTTGGAACTGCTATCCCTCCGTATTTCAGTCGAGTAACCTCTTCTCTCGGTGCAGCGTTTTCTATGGCATTGACTAATACCTGAACCGGGTTCTCTTTCGTCTTGGATTCTATTCTCTCAAAAGCCTCCGATAAAACACGATATGCACTGTATTTCTTTCCAGTCCATTTCTCAGTCCTCATGAGCTTGTTCAGGAGTCTTTCGATAGTATTCATGTTCCTCTTACCGGCGGAGTAGTTGGAGAATCTTCCACCAGTATGAAGATTGAGGCCGGCTGTGAGATTGATGTATTTGGTCAAACTTTCATCATGTATCTGTACCCCCGCAGGATCGTAGCGTCCCATTATTTTTAGATCCAGATTACCTCACCGCCTTTTCCTTTCTACCCTTGACTAGTTCTCTCAATGATATTCCATTTACCTTGATGACTTTATATCTTACTCCTGGAATGTCGCCCTTACTTCTTCCCATTCTTCCACCTATGCCTTCCACGAGTACCTCGTCATGCTCATCAATGTAGTTTATTGCACCGTCCCCTGGCGCAAAAGCGGTTATCTGTCTACCATTCTTTATAAGCTGCAGCTTTACGCATTTCCTGATGGCAGAATTAGGCTGTTTTGCTTCTATTCCTATTTTTTCTATAACTATTCCCTTTGCCTGTGGAGCTCCCTCAAGAGGGTCACTCTTTTCCTTCAGGTGGAGTAACCTTCTCTTATAGTCTCTATCAGACCAGCGGTATTGACTTCTTTTGTTTACCAGGGTTGAACCTGCATTTTCTCCATTTGCCAAATGATCACCTAATTGAATCCAAGTTAGTTCACCGACATTTTCTGGATACTATTTAATCTATCTTTTTATCATATTAAATGCATAATTATTATTTTCATTCATAACTCTCCTTTAGTTGCGTCAGCCTCTTATCTTCACAATAAAAACGATATGACAATCGATCAGAATATTTTGATCATGATCTGCAAAGTGAAAATGGTTGTCATTTTCCATTCCGTACTGATGAATCTGTGTGAATCAAATCGGGTCGTTCGCAATATCTTTGATGTCACGAATTGCAGTTATCACCATCTTATCTTCTGGAAAATTGCTACCCGCAAGTGAAAGTATTCCAAGATATGGTTTGAGTAAGACCCTCGGTAGAATGAAACGCGTTTTCAATGTCTCCCCATCGAAATGATCCACAACTCCTAACCTAATGATCTTCTCTTCCGCCATCTTGCTGTTTATGAATTTGATGAATTTGCTGGAACTGTTAAGTTCATAGAGCTTATCCTCCCTCGAGATATTCTTTATATTCTCGTTCTTCAGTGTGTCCCATGATTCGCCGTAGCATATGTAGTGCATCTCATTGTCTCTAGATGTGAAATGCTTTCTTACCCTGGTACACGGTCCAGGGAACGCAAAATCTTCAAAAATCTTACTCCCACCACCAAATTTTATGTCAACTGCTACAATCTCAAGATCTCGAGCAATTTTAGAAAGATCATGGAAGATTCCTTTTGAGTGCCCCAGAAATTCAAGCGTCGCTCCTTTGTAGCTGGACACAGCCGAAAGAACAAGATCAGATATTTCCTTCAGTTCTGATTCGTGAAACCTGAAGTTAAGGTGGATTCTTCCTGATTTCTGGTCGACACAATCCATAATTACGGCCTTCTTTGAGGTTACCTTCTCTATGAATTCAGTAACGTGTTTTTCCGGTATAGTTTCCTCTATAACCCAGAACCCGGATTTTTCACGAGCCTTCATGAATTTCAGCATATTACGCCCGTCCGGGGTGTCTGCGATCTGAGATGGTACGATATGCTGTACACCTATTTCCCCACCTATGTTGGCAAGCAAACCATGAGAGACCAGGCCGAATTTGTTGGAAGTTTCTAGAAAAGGATCGTTCCATGTAAAGGATATTTCACAGTGAAACCTCATTCTCCTATCCACTTCGGACATAAAGGTCGACTGTGACTGCATTCTTGATCGTATTTATGATTGAATGCAACCTCATTTAATTATGGTTTGATTTTCAGACTAAAAAGTTTTCATTTTTTCTTGAAAAACAATCTTTAAATTTCGCCTTGTTTTCAACAGGCGTGGGGCATTTGAGACCTCTGGTCAAGTGGGCGGGTGGGAAGAGGCAGATCATAAGGCAGATAATTTCAATGTTTCCGGATGCATGGAATGTCTACTTTGAACCATTCGTCGGAGGTGGCGCAGTAATGGTGGAACTTTATAATCTCGGTCTTCTAAACAGAGGATTGGTCTCGGACATGAACTGCGAACTGATCAACCTCTATGAGGTTGTCAAAGAGGATACAGATGGACTTTTGGATTATCTTTCTTCTTTCCCGATCGAGAATAATTCCATCTATTATAACGAGATGAGGAAAAAATTCAATGAGATAAGTGGCGACCATAACAGCAAATTAGAAAGATCAGCGCTTTTCATGTACCTGAACAGGTTTGGTTATAATGGACTCTGGAGGGTCAACAGCAAAGGAATGTTCAATGTGCCATTCGGAGACTACGCTAATCCGTCCCTGCCTGATGAAGAACACTTGAAGAGCTTCGGTGTTGCGCTCTCCAAAATTGAAATAGCGTGCCAGGATTTTGAGAAAACCTGTGATCGAGCCAAAATGGGAGATTTTGTATATCTGGATCCACCTTATTTCCCTCTGTCGAAGACCTCTGTCTTTACCAGCTACACTCCTGGCGGCTTCCCCTTTGAGGAACAGAAAAGACTGCTTAAGGTGTGCAATAGTCTTTCTGACAGGGGTGTGAAATTTCTCCTGAGCAATTCGTTCTCGCAGGAAATCATCGACCTTTACCGGGAATTTAAAATAAAGACAATCTCTGTAAGAAGATCGATCAACAGCATAGGTTCGGCCAGGTCCGGGCAGAAGGAGCTGTTGATTACAAATTACTGACATGGGCTTTACAGTGATAACAGAGTTCTATTTGTGGAAGCGCAAGAGAAATAAACCATGTAGTATTGATAAAATATGGCTCCGTATGAGGTGTATGAATGTACAGAAGAGAAGTCTAACAATGGAACGAGGAGATTCAGGGTGATTGCAATCGATTACAGAGATCCGACTTTCCTTGATGCAACCTGCAATTCTGATCTCAAAAAGGGAACATTGTTGGATGTACAGGGAAAAGATGTGTTTTTCCAAGGGCAGAGGGTTGGATCTGTACAAAAACTGAAGGATGCCAGTTCTATTAGGGTCAGTACTAATTTTGATGTCAAATACACAGGAGGTTATTCACTGGATGGCAAGATTGTTTATCTGGATGAACATTTTCCTCAAAAGCTCCAGATAAAGGGAAAAATTGTCGACGCGAGGGAGAGCATAGGGCTACACCATGAACTCCCTGAAAAGTGGCTTTCCGATCAGGGATACGAGTATCCTTATGCACATGAAATGGCAACTGGGATAGAGAAGAAGTATGTTGAATCGCTAGGTATCGCATGGAAAGACTACTGTGACGAAGTAGACAGAAACCTCAGGAATGTCTACAGAAGGACCCTTGAAAAATCACCACCCTCACTGGACCTCGCACCATACCTTTACTGCAGGGATCAGGAAGCGCTTAAAGAAATAAGGAAAAGCAAACAGGACTGAAGGACTGGTATTATGAATAATGTAAAGGAATTTGCCTACAGCAGAATTATTGAAAAGGACCCTGAATACGTAATGAAAGAACTTTTCACGAAGTTGAAGAATGAATCCTGGATAGTCTTATCCTACGTGGATGTCAGGGAAATAATTGAAAAGAACTCCGGCAAATCATTCAGACCATATTATATCATCAATGTATGCAGGCCCCAGGCAGCGATTGAACTTCTCAACGAGAATTATGACCTTGGTCTTTTCCTTCCGTGCAAGATAGTACTTCGGCTCAGAGGAAAGAGCACTGAGGTTTCACTACTGCTGGTGTCGGAATCAGACAGGAATTATCTGGGCGGAACCGGGAAGACCGCTGAAAAGTATGAAAATGAGCTGGAAACGATAATTTCTTCAATTGATCTCCACTGACATCCTCTCCTTCCTGAAGATCGGAGCTTTCTCGATCTATGGTAATTTCCATTGCTGATTGTACCGGAAAATATTGACAGAAGTGGGCTTACATAAAATATGTGTTTTTGGATCTTTTTTTCTTTATTTCCTGAATTCCTTGAGTGAATCCATAAGCAGGACCATGTTCATAAGTGAAGGGGACCCTGACATGAGTAGCGACACAAAACCGGCTTCGATGATCTCATCGTCCGATGCCCCGTTCTCTATCGCGAGTCTTGTATGATATGGAATGCACCACTCACACTTCTCAGAAAGTGATAAGGCTACAGCAATGAGCTCCTTCTCCTTCACTGAAAGTTTCCCCTTGCCCGATACTGCACCTATGAACTGCTGGAATATCCCCATAGTCTGAGGATATTTTTCTCCAAGGCTTCTCATCAATCCCTGTATCTCTTCCAATCTAAGCTGTGATGTCAACTGTATCAAGCTCGTAGTGGTTGGTTGCCTTTTAACCTTGCGATATGTGCAAGGCATAGCAAAAATGATGTTATAGAAACCTTGAGCTTCAGAATGTTATCGGTACGAAACCTTCGTCTAGATATCTTGCAATTACCTTCGAAATTGGTTCCATTGCTATGTTTCTTTGAGCAAGCATCGGCTCGATGTTGTCTCTCTTTGCAATTCCTGAACAGGCGAAAGGCTCTATTCCAACCTCGCGGACCGTTTTGAATGTCTCATCAATATCCTTGTCTCCACTGGCTATGAGTCTTTCACTTGGTCCAAAAAATATAAGGCCAACCTTCTCGCTCCTGTTATTCTTCTTCATTTCCCTCGCAAATATGAGACCCGTCATGGCCTTCTCCTTGTTTTCCTGTCCTGAACTTATGATAACTAAAAGTTTGTGACTCATAATGCAACATATTATTATCAAATAATAAGTTTTAGCTCAATTTCAGTACATTCTAAAGCTTCTTCTTATTTCATTATGTATGCAGAATTTGCAACATTTCAGAACTGATCTGCTCCCCTTAATATTAGACTATTTCACCAAAACATATAGAGGGGGGATCTCCCTCTTCTTTAGGTCCTTATTGTTGACCAGAACATACAGTAGGAATGTGTCTGTAAGGGGTGGAATAGCCTTCACATATATATTGTGGGTTATATAAGTACGTTGATGCTATAGTGAATAATACTATTCCTCCTATGGTAAAGAAATGAGTGAAATACTTCAGAAACGAAAATCAGTTTTTGCCCACCAGAAATGCAATCCATATCGCGGCGAATATGCATATCAGACCAGTCCCCACAACCTGAATAGTCAGGATTCCGATCATGGAGACCTTTTAGGAAAGGCAAGGATAACAGATCCTATTAATCCTGAGATAATCCCAGAAGCAAGTAATTTTCCTAGTCCGATACTGGCTCGCAGTCTTGTGAGGACTTTCTGGATCAGTGCCCAGACAAGTATATGGTTCTAAAAACAAGAAATTGCCGGAAAATTCAGGACGCAAAGTCTCGGAGGTGATCATAACGGATCGCATGGTCTCGGTATCCTTCTCCATTTCAGGTGAAAAGTTCCCTGGTAAGGGTATAATCGGTATCGACTTGAACTTCAGCACCATTGGTCTCACCGCCATAGATATTGCCAGCAGACAGGTTACCAATGCGGAGACTGTGCCCGTGAAGACCATTGCAAGGATACAGAACGACTTTTCCCGCAGGAGACAGAAATTGCAGAAGCATATGAGAAACCCAAAAAAGCGTTATATTAAATTGAGGTAAAAAAAGAGGAAGGCAGAGAAACTAGATAAAAGATGCAATGCACAAAGCATCAGCAAAACTGATCAGCGATAATCCTGATGCATCTTTTCTATTCGAGGACCTGAAGGGAATAAGGAAGAGTGGCAGCAAGAAAGGAAAGAGATTCAGGACATACCTGAACAGATGGTCTTACGGTGAATTCCAGAAAATGGTTGAATACAAATCGGAATGGAAAACAATATACGTGAATCCGGGAGGGACTTCATCGGAATGTCCCTTATGTGGCGGTAAATTAAAGCACCCTGCCTGGAAGATATCAAGATGTGATAACCGTGATCATAACAACGATAGGGACAGGCTTGCATCCCTTGCAATAACCCTTCGTTGTCCAGATATGTGCGGAGACCCGTTCCCCGTGAGTGCGTCAGCCTCCTGGCAGTCCATGAAGAATGAATACCTGTACCTCAGGCATGTACCTGACATGCCTGGATCAGGTTTGACTGAAACTGCTTACGCTGCGAATAAAACTGGTGCATGACAGTGCACAACGTTTTAAGAACGGAGAGCATGAGGCAAATAGGGATCAGGAAAAACGCCACCAAATACCCTACTGAGGTATCGAGGATTGAAGTTGAATTTAGTGCCCTGTAAAGTAGACGTTTGAAAGAATTCATCTAACAGGTTATGAAATCTCTTAACCATTTTAACAAACCTCTTTGGAAGTTATCATCTGTCTGATGATTAAACTTCGTGGGTGCAACCCAACACCCTCTATCCCGTCCTCAAACGATTTCGGGATTGCTTTTCTTATCATACATGCAGCATTGGAATCGGCATTCATTATTGTTGCGTATGATGAACGGA
>JBBYJL010000094.1:0-3614 GCA_043196285.1 Thermoplasmataceae archaeon
CGGGTGAAATCAAAAAATATAATGAATAATTGACAAAGAATGACTTTACTAAAGTTTTGCGTTTTTCATGTTTTTAACACCATTGTTGATTTATATGGATTTGAAATGCTGTTCTTTAAGAGATCAAATATCCTTACTAAAGTTTTGCGTTTTTGAAAATCTTTTGTTTATCGTTAATAAAGAGAGAAGGTTCCTTGTTGAATTGTGTCCTAGTGAATGTACTAGAGATCTGGGTTCGTCCGGGTATCCAGATTCGCCAGGTAAGTTTCATTTCTCTTCCTTAACGGGATTTCTCAGCATTGCAAGATTATCAAGGAAGACCTCGACCATGTCGCCTTCTTTCAGGAAATTGCGTCTGTTGTAGTAAGCAACTCCTCCAGGCGTTCCTGTTGATATTATATCTCCGGGAACAAGAGTGATACCGCTGGTGAGGTTCTCCATTAGCACATCGATCTTGAACACCATGTCATCTATCAGGGAATCCTGCTCTGTTCTGCCGTTCACCTTTAGAGTCAGTCTTCTGGAGTAGACGTCTCCAATCTCGTCCTTTGTTATCAGCACTGGACCTAGTGGGAACGAAGAGTCAAGAGTTTTGCCCGGAACCCAGTCCGTGAATTTATGGCCTTCTCTGTCAGTCTTTATCTGCAGATCTCTGAAGCTGACATCATTTGCAAGAGTATAACCAGCTATGTAATCCTCATAATTCCTCTTTTCCACGTATTTACACTTTTTTCCGATGACAACTGCAAGTTCCCCTTCCCAGTCAACCATATTCGACACTCTTGGTTTGAGGATGGGATCATTGTGGGCAATAAGGCTGTTTCTCATCCTTGTGAAGAAATAGGGCATAATTGGGGGGTCCCTGTGCTGTTCCTTGAGGTGTCCAAGATAGTTGATTGCTACCATGACTATCTTCTCAGGATTCCAGATCACTGGTAGATACCTGAAGGAGGTTTCCTGAACTGGTTCGGTGGAATCAGTAATCTCTCCTTCCCTGTTCTGAATATTTTCCAGAAGGTTGTTCCCGATGATAAATTCAAGGTCCGCCTGAGCATTCTCTGTATGGTGCAGCAGGTTCACATCGATAATGTGGAAACCATCCTTTGAAAGGATGGCTACCCGCTTCATACCATTATAAAAAATGTTTGCGATTTTCAAATATATCTGGTCCTATTTCTTTCGCTTAGCCTTCTCGCCAGTGGGCACAAAATAGACGTCTGTCGGGCTGATCTTCAGGTTTCTTCTGAACTTTGCCCTGATTGGCATCCCAACATAAAGATCCTCCGCATCTGCTCCAATAAGCCTTGCCATGAATAGGGAATTCACGCCGTCGAACTCAACAAGAACAAGGTGGAAAGGAGTTTCCTTGAGAAATTCCTCGCTGCCGAAATAGCAGGTTGTGAATGAGTGTATTCTGCCCTCCTTTGGAAGCTCATGCCACTCTGTCTCTGCACCGCACATCATGCAATGTGATCTGGGGGTTGCATATACATATCCGCACTTCTTGCACTTGCTTCCCATGAGTTTCTTTTTTGCCAGCGACGTAAAGAAAAGAGAATCCTGAGCATAACTGTGTATGTAGTCTATTTCGTAATGAGACTTCACCACAAGAGGATCAAAGCTGTAGACCTCAGTACCATTCTGGGTTTCCTCCATCTTTGCATCTGGATTTATGGTCATTTTACCGCCTCCATTATAGAGACCGTCACATAAGTACCGGTACCCGCATGGCTGTGAATCAGTCCTGTCTTAGGATTGTTCAACTGCAACTTATCGCTGCCAAAGTGCTTCTTGATTGTTCTCTGCAGTTGCCAGAACATGAAGACCGACTGCATGATTCCTGTTGCACCAACAGGGTGCCCACAGGCCAGAAGACCACCGGAGAAATTCACCGGGAGTTTCCCGTTCAGATTCGGTTTTCCCTCTTCAATGAACTGCCCTCCTTCTCCGTACTTGCAAAGTCCAAGATCTTCATAGGTCTGTATCTCTGATGATGTATACGCATCATGCAGTTCGATGACATCGATCTGATCGAGTGGATCTGTTATCCCTGCACCTTCGTATGCCTCCTTTGCTGCGGACCTTCCTGCCCTGAATGAATGAACGCCTGGATACTGCAGATTCTTGTAGTCAGATTCCTTTTCATTCGGAAGCAGCGGCACCTTACCGAATGGCCTGTCTGCAAGCCTCATTGTATCTGTTCCAGTCCCGATGCTCTTCACGAGTACAGGGTGATCTGTTATCTCAAAAGCCTTTTCCTCGGATGCAAGGATGGCCACCGCTGCCCCGTCTGACATCGTGCATACGTCCAGTCTCGTAAGTGGAGATGATACCATCGGTGCATTTCTTACATCCTCAACTGTGATGTTCATGGGGCTCTGCGAATATGGGTTATTGATCGCGTTCTGATGGTTCTTGACTGATACCTTAGCCAGTTGCTCAACCGTGGTTCCAAATTCATGCATGTGACGCCTGGCCATCATTGCATAATAGCCGGTGTAAAAACCGCCCACTGGATAATCAAAATTGGTATCGCTGGCCAAGGCTATGAACTCGTTGCCCTTCCACGTATTTACATGGGACATGCTCTCAAAACCGTAAACTGCACAGGTATCCATTCTACCGGATGCGATCTCTTCGAAGCCAGTCTGGAAAGCCAGACCACCTGTTGCACCGCCTCCCTCAACCCTCTTGCTGGGCTTTGGTGTCAGTCCCAGGTAATCCTGAACCATAATTCCCGACATCAACTGCCTTTGAAAATGATCTGAGAAATAGGATGCCACAGATCCGTCAATATCATCCAGTGTCAGTCCCACATCCTTCATTGCGTAATCAAACGCCTTTTTAACCCGCAGCCTGAAATCCATATCTGGAGTGGCTTTTGCGAATTTAGTCACTCCACCGGAAACCATGTATACTTTACGTCCTTCATGCTTCATAAAACCAATTGATTATTGTTTCGTTTTTAATAAAGTTAAGTTTGCGATGTGCCGTACAAACCTAATCATTCTTATGAAGAAAGGTGATGCGAGAGCCGGGATTTGAACCCGGGTTAAGGGCTTGGGAAGCCCCTGTGATAACCTCTACACTACTCTCGCAATCTTCCACTATTCATTCGGAAAAGTAACTACTTTATTAAATGATTGCGTGATATCTGCTGTGTTGAACGAATCTTATGATCTCCCTTGCCTTTCCCTGTTCTTGTCTCATTTTTTCCTTTTCAGGCATTACATCATCGCTCCCGTCACCGTTTTTGCCCTTTGATTTATATAGTCATATATCCAGATCCTCTGCTACTCTTCACTTTCAAGACCTTCTGGGGATCTAAACACACAATTTTCACTGAACTTCCTCCTCGCGACGGAGATTATTCCTTCGGTTCGAGGCCATCTCATCCCATAATCAATATATTTGGTCTACCGTCCGTATCCCTTCTCTTGGTATTCCGTTACTGCCTTGCGTCTGTATTTCGATCCTTTACACTGATCAGTGGATGCATTCTTCCTGATTGCTGATTCACCACCAATGGAGTAAATCAGTGTGAAAAGGAGGTTGTTGTCGAATTCGCATTCGCTATAGAATTTACTGATCCTCATTCCTTTCATTACAGCCTC
>JBBYJL010000095.1:0-3479 GCA_043196285.1 Thermoplasmataceae archaeon
TCTGATATGAGTGGATCGAGAAATGGCAGCTCATTCTCTACTCTGAAGATGTTTTGCAGTGGTTCTTCCATGTCGGAAATCCTTGATTAAGTTTAAATGAATATATAACAGTTCTGTGAATTCAGGAGATAGAGATAAGTTAAATTTTACCTAAACGGTTTTCCAGTTAAAAGCGAGAAGTATTATACCGAATTTCGCTTAACACTTAATACCAGTCCAGAACGGTAGAATGCGTAAATCAATTTGGGCGATATAGTGGTGCGTGATAAAATGATAAACATTGAATCTCAAAGCAGGAAGGATTATTACATGGATGGAGAGGAAAAGTTTGGTTATTTCACTTCCCGAATTTATAACATGACGAAGCTTTCAGGGACAATAAGGGAGTTTTACAGATTCATAACGGACGATATCAGGAAAATAAGGCCTGAAAGGATACTGGACATAGGTAGTGGTACCGGTACTATTCTGATGACCGTATTAAAAGAAAATCCTGAGATAAGCGGGATTGGAATAGATCCGTCAAGGCACATGGTACATAAGGCAAACCTGAAATCGAAGAGAAAGGGATTATCAGGGAGACTGAGGTTTGTGCAGGGAAGCAGCCGACAGATAGAAGTTTCGCAGAAGTTTCCTTTAATAATTTCATCACTTTCATTTCATCACTGGAGAGAACGTAACGAGTCGCTCATAAATATTATGAAATTTCTTGAGGAATCAGGAAAATTCATAGTCTATGAGATGTATGATGATGGTAGTCTAAACAGGAAATTGGTTAAATCTCACCTGATGTCATCAGACGATTTCAAGAGGATATCTGAGGCAACCGGTTTTCCAGTTGATATTTCAGTACATAAAGGAATCTTGAGGGCTGTATATTCAAGATGAATTACACAAAACGAATGCCATTACGGGCAAGGTTTTCAACAATCTTAATGCTTTCCCGGTTGCCTGTCCTGTAATCGGATAGGACATCAGAGTAAAAGGAAATGCATTTATCATAATCCGTATAATTTACTGGTTTTGGTATACCATCCTTTCCTCCCAGTGCAAAGGAGTACTTTATCGGATCTTTAAAGGAAGGCTGAGATCCGAATATAACTTCCGCAAGATAGGATAATGCCCTCATTGTTGATGAGCCAACACCCTTCATGGTAAAAAGTTCATTAAAAGATGCTGGAGATCGTTCATAGATGGCACGCATTTGATTCCAGTCAACCCTGATATCCATATCTAGGATTCGGCTATTATCAGACGGAAAGAGTGTTGACTGGTTTGGCTTTCTTTCAAATTCCCTGAATCGGGTGGGGTTATCCTTCAATATGGAAACAATGTCTTCTCTGTGTTCCGAGCTTTTCGATGTGGACAGGTCAACGACATCCTTTTCTTCCCTGACAGCAGATATGCCGGATCTGTTATCATTTATGAAATCATTAACTCCGCGATAGAACCAGTGGTATCTTCTTGCCATTCGGGAAACACTGTTCATTCCCTGCTGGATAATCGACCATCTACCCGTCCCGGTAGTAACGATGAAATGCATGTATAGATCATAGCCGTCCAGGAGCAGTCTCTGATCAACCTTTGCAACAGTTTTTGACTTGTATAGAAGATCAGTCTTGACAGTGTCGCCGAAGAAGCCTGTTTCCTCAAGAGAGGAGGCTTCGCTACTGATTAATGACATCTTCCTGCCCTTCCCCCCAATTATTTTAACCCCATAATCGGATTGCGAAAAATGCTCTTTCATGGCAGCTAATGTCGACGTTGTGGTACCACTTGAATTCCAGTCAAAACCAATTGCGAGCGAAAGAGAATGAAACCAGAATGGATCTGATATCCTGAATAAAAAATCTTCAATACCAAATTTCTCTATGATCAGGTCGCATAAATGACCGGAAAGAATTATCATCCGCCTGAATAGCTTCTCTGGTGGATGGCCATAATGAAGTGGAAGTATTGCTGTGCCTGTTTTTTCCACTTCTAGTTATCTACTTTTCCTTATTAGCCTTTGGCTTTCCTTTCGTGGTAGGAGGCTGGGAGTCAGGTTTCTTTTCAGTAACTTTTTTTGTTTCTGAATAATGGCACCTTCCGCAGGTAAACCTGTTTTCGTGTTCCGCAAGGAATACACCAGGGCCGCATCTTGGACAGAATCTCCTTGATCTCACAAGATGATCTGATTCAACAACGTAAAGCTCTCTCTTCTGCATCTACTGCCCCTCTTTTTTCTTCTCTTTGAGGCCGTTTCTTATAAGCTCATAATCAGGTTCGTAGAGCATTGCACTTTCCTTATTCTGATAAATCTTGGAATAACCCTTGACTTCATGCTTCCCCGTTTCCTGTATATTCCTGTCAACGATAACAAGTTCCGGATTTGCAGAGAAATTCTTTGCTATTATATCCTTGATCTTGCTTCTCTGTGGCGTTGATTCTCCGGCATAGTGCATGGTATAGGTTATCTCCTTTCTTTTAAGCAGGACGTTGTCACTGACTTTTTCAACTTTTAACTCTGGCATTCTATTTCCATCCTTTCTAACATTTCAATTATATGCGTCCTTAGACCATGATTTACCTCAAGGCTAGCCATACCAGTATCTGGGACGCCGTAGGCTACCACCGTATTGTCATCGGAATAATAAATTATTGGTAAAGCCGCAAGATCTTCCTCTCCTTCGACTTCGATCCTTGCTTCCCTTGATCCGGAAAGAATTTTACCAATCATCAGGAACAGGTCATGTGAAATTGTACCAGGGTCATTTCTTATCCTGATGGATCCTTCCCGGTGAGAAAAACTTCCATCCTCAACCCTCTTTGTCTTAAGGTCAACCACCTCAAGGAAAATCTTCAATCCTGCCTCTTCTAATTTCCTTGTGGTCACGTCGCCAACCGTGATCAATCTAATACGCCCTGAAAGAGACCTGAAGTATGATATGTCCCTCAAAACATGCTTATTTGCGCTGATCTCTTTCAAAATATCAGGAGATAGTTTAAATCTACATCCTGACTTTAATTGCATACATACCAGGCATTCTTATGGAGGCTTTCTGTGCTATTACTGATTCCGTTGGTTCCGAAATCAGAACAAAACCTGACCATTCCTCTGTTGTCTTTTCCTCGCCATGGATCGGGCAGTTTCGTTCAATTGTCAGAAGCTTGCATTTTTTGCAAGCTCTCAGTACTTCCTTCATTTAACCTTCTCCTTCTTAACCTGATATAGCCAGTCGACCTTTCCCAGACCAAGCTGCTTCATGTTTAAACCAATCCTGCTGTCAAGCATGGAAGCGGATGCAAGATTAAGCGAAACTATCTTGACCCTTACCTTGTCTCCCACCTTGATCTCCCTCTTTGTTTCCTTCCCAATTATCCTCTGGTTTGTCAGATCTGTGCTGATCATGTCATCCATGATCTGGCTGATGTGAAGCAGACCCTCAAAAGGACCGAAACGTACAAACGCACCGAATTCTTTAACTGATGTAACTATG
>JBBYJL010000012.1:0-27783 GCA_043196285.1 Thermoplasmataceae archaeon
GGTTATACAACATCGCAGAATAAATCAAGAGTTGCTCAAGGTCTTGTGGAAATGTGGTTAATACATAGTTTTTATCCGGAATGGGCGTATCTTTTGTCTTAAACTCTATAACAGAATTTTCAATGAAGTAATCAATTCTTCCTGATACATTGTCTATTCCGACATAACCCCCTGCCAAACTTGCTTCAGAGAATTGGAATCCTGGTAATTTTTCAAACCAGTATCTTGATATGCGGTGAATTCTTTTTCCGTAACTTAATTTTTTTTGTGTAGAAAAAGGAGTGGGCACTTTCACATTTCGCTCCCAGTATGCATATACCGGGTTAACCAAGTCGGTCACAAAAAAATAATCTTTCGGTAAAACATCACCGGACATAGACTTAATAGAATTTTGTAGTATTTGAGTAAGGTTTAGATCAATCTTTATATTAGTTATAAGGTCGCCCTTCTTAGATCTCTCGAGTATACTACCAACCATTACGTTTACAGTCATGCTTTATATATATTTTTTCGTATAGTAACAGGTCAGTAGAGTGTGCATCCTATCCGGGATGAGATCTCTTCTTGAATATGATCTTTCCAGAATTATATGGTATGAAGTTCTTCTTTCTAAGCTTCGCTGTGTATAATATAGAGAAGAGTTTTGCGTATGCTTCAGATCCCTTTGCGGATCTTGTTCCTCCTGTTCTCTTTCTGGAGTTTGTCCACTATTTTCTTAAGATTCACATATGCTCTCTGGAATTTCTCCATAATTTCCTGATCCCTTGGTGTTTCTGCTGACAGATAAATCATGTTATTAATATACTGCATTCATTATATATTGATCTTTCGGTTCAAAACGTATGTTCTGACGAAGGTTAATGCACATTTAACTGACCAGTTACCAATGGAAAGAAATATTAAATAACATGCAACTATACAGAGTTGGTGACGGCCATAACAATGGTGAAACACCAGGTCTCATTCCGAACCCGACGGTAAAGGCCATTGTGTATTGTATGTGTACTATCTTCCGCGAGGGGATGGGAAGTGCAATTCGCTGTCACCACTTATTATTTCTTTATCGAGGGATCAAATGTTCAAATCACAAATGTTAATTTTTTTGGTAAGGCATGGTCAAACAGACTGGAATTATCTGGGTAAGTGGCAGGGTCATGTGGGGCCTGGACTTAACAGGACAGGAATAGATCAAATTGAAACTGCAGCAGAAAAGCTTCGAAGATATGAAATAGGCGTAATAGTGAGCAGTGATACATTACGGGCAAGAGAATCCGCATTGATTTTGGGCAACCGCTTAAGGATCAGTTCTATTTTCTACGAAGAAAGGTTAAGAGAGAGATCCATGGGAAATTTAGTCGGTCTGACAGAAACAGAAATATTAAGAAAACATCCTGAAATCAAGTTGACAAAGGGACTGCTGGGAAATAACAATATAGAGGCAGCTGAACCATGGGAAGATTTCATTCATAGATCAACGTCAACATTTCTGGAACTCGCAAAGGAACACGACGAGAATACAGTAATTGTTACACATGGAGGAGTTATAGATCAACTGATAACGTTTATTACAGGTGATGATAGCTATCCGATAGTTTCCAATGGTAATGTATCTTTGGTCGATGTAGATAAACTATCAGGAGCGATGAAACTCCTGCACTATTCAATATAACTTAAAACTTTTAATCTACCATCCGTTCACCATAAACCTATGCGGAAGAAAACCGAAGCTGGATCCAATGATGGATCGGAACCCTTTTCATTGGAGGACGACAACACTAAACTGTTGGAGAATTTTGGCGCAAAACCCATAAAAGATGTTGCGAACACACCTGATTTTTACACTTTCAGAAATAATCTCATGGTTTCACATCGTGATTTTGACAAATATATGTCTCTTATTATGTCAGGAGAGAAAAGTGCGATCGTATCAGGCTTTAACGCAAGTTCATCGCCTCACCTTGCGCATCTTGCTGTATTCGATACAAACAGAATGTTCCAGCAAAAGTATGGATCAGAAGTTTTTATTCCTATTTCAGACGATGAAAGTTATGTTTCCGGGAAAATAAAATCGCAGGCTGAAGGGCTGAAAATGTCCCTGATCATTGCCAGAAGCATGATCGCATTGGGCTTTGACATTCGAAAGACAAAAATCATAATTGACCAGCTCTACACCAATATCTACAACTTTGCCATTCAACTTTCTAGATCAGTAACTCTTTCAACGGTGAAAGCAAGTTATGGATACTCTTCTGACAAGAATATTGGTATGCATTTCTATCCAGCGGTTCAGTCAGCACACATTCTGCTTCCTAACCATTTTGGAATAAGAAACGTACTTGTACCAATAGGGCCGGACGAAGACCCTCATATAAGGATCTGCAGAGACATATCTGAACTTTATGGATACAGAAAACCGGCAGTAATCCATTCAAGATTCCTACCGGGAATAGATGGAAAGAAAATGTCAAAATCTAAGGACAACGCAATATTCCTCCTGGAAGACGAAAAGGTAATCAGAAGGAAGATTCTCAACGCCTTCAGTGGAGGCCAGGCTTCGATTGAAGAGCACAGGCGTATTGGAGGAAACCCGGAGGTTGATGTCCCCTTCATGTATCTTAAGAGCTATTTCCTGTCTCCTTCGGAATCAATGGAGATTGAAGAGGAATACAAATCTGGAAAACTCTTAAGCGGGGAGATGAAAAATATGTTGATCGAGAAGACTCTGGAAAGACTGAAACCCTTCCAGGAGAGATACCGCAAAACCGGACCAGAGGATATGAAGAAAATACTCCTTTTAAACGATCATACAGACATTGAAAAAATCCTTGATGAATCAGGAATTTTTACATGAAATTATGATTCTCTCATAAAGAGATCTCTACCAATCTGATTTTTAAGCGTTCCAAGCTCCTCCGGTTTGAAAATCCCGTATTCAGTGATGAATGCGGTAACATATCTGAATGGAGTTACATCAAACGCGGGGTTTTTAGCATGGCTTTCACTGGGTCCGATGCTTGTTTCTCCTATTCTCTTGACCTCATCTTCACTTCTCTCTTCCACTACAATTTCATCGCCAGTCTTAATTGAAAAATCAAAAGTGCTACCAGGAGCTGCAACGTAGAAAGGAATGTTGTTCTCTTTTGCCAGCACTGCCTTTTCATACGTTCCTATTTTGTTTGCAAAATCACCATTATTTGCAATTCTGTCAGCTCCTACTATCGCCATGTCGATATCCCTGTTATGCATGAAGTAACCAGCAGCATTGTCTGCAATTATTGCGTGATCAATATTTTCCTGAAGTAATTCCCAGGCTGTGAGCTTCGCGCCCTGCAGTCTAGGTCTGGTTTCATCTACATATACAAAAATATTCTTTCCACTTATCTTTGCCATTCTCATAGGTGCCAGTGCTGTTCCCCAGTCAAGAACTGCCAGTGCACCCGCATTGCAGTGCGTCAGTATCCTGGAGTCCTGAGATATAAGAGAATTTCCATATTCGCCTATCTTTTTGCATCTTCCGGATATCTCGGTCGCGTAACGTCTTGCAGCGGACATCATAAAGTTGTTTGCAGTCATATATTTTATCGCCTTGAAAAGATCATATGCAGTTGGTCTGGTATTCCTTATCATATTGACAGCATCTGCCATGGTTTCTCCGTTCTCCTTGGCCATTGCCAGCCCGTAAGCTGCAGTAACGCCTATGGCTGGGGCCCCTCTCACAACCATGTCCTTGATGGCAAATGCAATGTCTTCAGAATTATTGGCATCGAATATCTCTACTTTTTCAGGGAGTTTTCTTTGATCAATCATCCTTACGGACTTATTCTCGAACCATACTGCCTGTAGATTCCTTATCTGGCCATCAACGGTAATTTTCATGATTTCTCCAAATTGTGCCGGGGAATATAAAATATATCGCAGATTCGAAGAGACTCACCAGGTTATTCAGCAATGCCCATGTGTAATGAATATCTGTGATTTGTTTCAACTAAAGGACTGCCGAAATACACTTTTTGCACATGCATGGCGATTATTTTCCATTCCATATTTATTTTTCCATCGATTTGGAAACCCTATAAGCACTTGCCTTAATTAAGAATATTTATATCCTGAGGACATATACGATTTGCCTTTGAACAGATGGGCCCGTAGCTCAGCTAGGTAGAGCATCTGGCTTTTAACCAGGTGGTCGAGGGTTCGAACCCCTCCGGGCCCGCATAGGCGGTGAATGACGATGGCAAGAGTTAACGTGCTTAAACACGAAATGGTCCCGGAACATTATATAGTTACAAAAAAGGAAGAGGAAAGCCTTTTAAAGCAATTGGGAATATCGAAGGACTTGCTTCCTAGAATTAATAGAAGCGACCCAGCAATAAAGGCTCTAGAGGAAATTAACGGCCCGATCGAAGAGGGTACTATAATTAAGATTATAAGGAAGAGTCCTACCGCTGGAACATCTACATACTATAGGGTAGTGGAAAGTGGTGTCTTTAAATGAAGGAAATTATTGATTCGTTTTTTAAGAAGGAGGGCGCAGTTAACCACCAGATTGAACCAATGAACTATTTTTTGGCGACTAAGGACAATCCAAATAGCATCATGCAGATGATTGTTGACGAAACGAAGGTCACAGATGATGATGATTTTGGCACATTAATTCTTGATAAGTCAAAAACAGGAGGAAGGGATATAAGGATTATCTTTGGAAGGCCTAAAGAGAATGGGAAATATGTCGGGGACTCAACTATATGGGTTGAGAAACCAGAGATCAAGGAAGCATCGGGGGCATCGAACCAGATCACTCCAAACGAAGCGAGACTAAGAGACCTCAACTACATGGCACCTATAATGCTTAAGGTTGGAATAGTTGAAGATGGTATCCAGAAGGACTATGAAACAATTAAAATTGGCGACATGCCGGTTATGGTAAGATCAAAAATCTGCACACTTTACGGGGAGAATCTGGATAATTACATAGAAAAAAACAACGGTCCTGTCAGTGGAACACGGGAAGAGAAACTTCAATACGTCGGGGAGGATCCAAATGATCCTGGAGGTTACTTCATAATCGGCGGTTCCGAACGTGTCATAGTTTCTCTCGAGGATCTCGCTCCAAACAGGATACTTATAGAATCTGAAGAGAAATACGAAACAAGAGTTGAAGTTGCAAAAGTCTTCTCACAAAAGGGTGGATTCAGGGCAATGACTTCGTTGGAAAAAGGAAACGATGGAATTATAAGTGTATCAATTCCAAGCGTAGCAGGAACTATTCCTCTGGTTATATTGATGCGTACTCTCGGTATGCAAAAGGATGTGGAGATTCACGATGCAATAAGGTCAGTGCCAGAGATGGAACCAATTATATACGCAAACATCGAGGATGCAAAGAACATAAAGATTCTTCCCCCAAACGGCATAAATACAACTGAGGATGGCATAGCATATCTTGAGAAGAGGTTTGCCTCCGGGCAGGCCAAGGAATATAGGGAGAAGAAAGTCTCACAAATGCTGGATAAGTCTCTATTGCCTCACCTTGGGGACTCCCCTGACGACAGGCTAAAGAAGGCGATTTATCTGGGCAGGATGGCCAGATCTCTTCTGGAACTGAGCCTCGGCATAAGGAAGGAAGATGACAAGGATCATCTTTCCAACAAGAGAATTAAGCTATCCAGTGATCTTCTAGACGAACTTTTTAGAGGGGCATTTCAGGCAGTCATGAAAGACCTTAAATATCAACTTGAAAGAACATACAACAGAAAGAAAGGAATCAGGCTCAAGCCTGCAGTAAGACAGGATCTTCTTACGCAAAAAATGCTCCATGCAATGGCTACTGGAAACTGGACAGGCGGAAGAACAGGTATTTCACAGTTGCTTGACAGGGTTTCAAACGTCAGCACCATGAGCCATCTCAGAAGAATCATATCACCATTGACAAGATCCCAACCTCACTTTGAGGCAAGGGACCTTCATCCGACACAGTGGGGCAGAATTTGTCCCAATGAGACACCTGAAGGCCAAAACTGCGGTTTAGTTAAAAATGCAGCGCTCATGATCAATGTCACGGAAGGTATAGACTCTTCAGACGTAATGCAGGTTCTTACTGAACTTGGGGTCGGAGAAATAAAGGAAGAAAGACCGGATGCGGGTAGGGTCTATCTGAACGGAGATCTTGTAGGGTACCACGACGATCCTATCGAACTAACGAATCAGGTTAGATCGAAAAGGCGTAATGGGGAAATATCCCATGAAGTAAATATAAAATATGATGCCAAAACAAGCGAAGTTGTGATAAATTGTGATAGAGGAAGACTAAGAAGACTCCTGCTTGTTCTCAAAAATGGAAACACTCTCATCGATTCTAAAATCCTCAAAAAAGTTGGAAATGGTGATTATTCAATACAGGATCTTCTGAAGATGGGAGTAATAGAATGGATAGATGCTGAAGAGGAAGAAAATCTGTATGTTGCAGTCTACGCCTATGAACTTCCCGACAGGTGCCCGCATTGCAATAATTATCTTTACAGGAGCATGGTGAGATGGGAGGATCCTGGAAAATTAACATCACAGGTTCCCGAAGAGTTTGAGTTGAGATGTCTTTCATGTAACGGTTTACTGAAAGCCAGAAGCCTGCTGACTGCGGAACACACACATCTCGAAATTGATCCAGCACTCATTCTTGGTGTTGTTGCGTCTATGATACCCTATCCTGAGCATAATTCTTCTCCAAGGATTACAATGGCGGCCGCAATGACAAAGCAGTCTATAGGTCTGGCTGCAACTAACTTCAGGATAAGGAGTGATACCCGTGGCCATGTCCTTCACTATCCACAGATTCCACTTGTGAAGACTCGTATCATGGATTACGTGAATTATCAGAAAAAGCCTGCTGGCCAGAACTTTGTGGTCGCAGTGCTTTCTTACCAGGGATATAATATTCAGGATGCGATTGTATTTAACAAGGCGGCGATTGAAAGGGGCATAGGTAGAAGTTCCTTCTTTAGAACCTATACAGCTGAAGAAAGGAGGTATCCTGGTGGGCAGGAGGATCGCTTCGAAATTCCTACGCATGACGTCCTTGGTGCAAGGGCAGAAGAATTTTATAAGAATCTCGATGAAAACGGCATAATATTTCCGGAATCATATGTAGAAGGCTCTGACGTACTTGTTGGAAAAACTTCCCCTCCAAGATTTCTGGAGGAAGGAGGAGACAAACTCGGTCCACAGAGAAGGAGAGAATCATCTGTAACAATTCGGCCCAACGAGAAGGGATTCGTGGACAACGTTTTCCTAACAGTTTCAGAAAGCAACAGCAGAGTTGTGAAAATAAAGGTCAGAAGTGACAGAACACCTGAAATAGGGGACAAATTTGCCTCGAGACACGGTCAGAAAGGTGTTATAGGGGTTGTAGTCCCTCAGGAAGACCTTCCATTCACAGAGGATGGCATAATCCCAGATATCGTTTTCAACCCTCACGCTGTACCTTCCAGAATGACAGTTGGGCATATCCTTGAAATGATTGGTGGAAAAGTGGCCTCGATGAAAGGTGAAATCATTGATGGCACAATATTTAGCGGTGAACCAGAGGAAAGTCTGAGACAGCAGCTTGAAAAATATGGTTTCCGAAAATCATCAACCGAGATAATGTACGATGGCATACTTGGAACAAAATACAAGGCAGACATTTTCACCGGGGTCATATACTACCAGAAGTTGCACCATATGGTTGCAGGTAAATTCCATGCGAGATCGAGGGGACCTGTACAGATACTCACCAGACAGCCAACCGAAGGGCGTTCGAGACAGGGAGGACTCAGATTCGGAGAAATGGAGAGAGATACCCTTATTGCCCATGGTGCAGCTATGGTAATAAAAGACAGATTGTTGGACCAGAGTGATGGCACAGTACTATATGTATGCGGCAACCCAGACTGCGGCCACCTGGCAATCCTTGACAGGAGAAAGGGCACTCTCAGATGTCCAGTCTGTGGTAATACAGGGAATATACATCCGGTCGAAACCAGTTATGCTTTTAAATTGATGAGAGACGAACTTTCTACGATGGGTGTTATGATGAGATTGGTTCTTGGTGACTTGAAATGAATGGTGGAATATCGAAGAGAATAAGCAGTATTCAGTTTGCATTGCTCTCTCCTGAGGAGATAAGAAAGATGTCGCAGATAAAGGTGATAACCGCAGATACATACGACGATGACGGTTATCCGATTGAGAGAGGGCTCATGGACCTCCATATGGGCGTTATTGAACCCGGTCTAAAATGTGCAACATGCGGTGGAAAGGTCGACGAATGTCCGGGGCATTTCGGTCATATAGAACTTGCAATGCCAGTGGTTCACGTGGGGTTCATAAAGGAAATCAAAACCTTTCTTGATGCGACCTGCAAGGAGTGCGGAAGGATCAAACTGACAGAAGATCAGGTCAAAACGTATAAAAAGAGACTTGAGAACTACGATTTCACAACACTTGATCCAGAGATAGTAAGTGCCATTTCAAAGAAGATCACTGACGAGGCATCGGTTAGGACTGTATGCCCGTACTGTGGTGCCCAGCAGAAGAAGGTAATACTGGACAAACCCACAACTTTTAGGGAAGAAGGCATAAAGGTCACGCCAAAGGAGATCAGGGAAAGAATGGAGAGGATTCCCGATGATGATCTAATATTTTTTGGTTTGAACAAGAAGGTAGCCAGGCCAGAATGGATGATTCTCACAGCATTGCCAGTACCTCCGATAAACGTCAGGCCATCAATCACTTTAGAAACAGGTGAACGGAGTGAGGATGATCTCACTCATAAGCTTGTAGACATAATCAGGATCAGTCAGAGGCTGCGGGAAAGCAGGGACAATGGATCACCGCAACTGATAATAGAGGACCTATGGGATCTGCTACAGTTCCATGTCACCACATACTTTGACAATCAGACTGCCGGCATCCCTCCGGCAAGACACAGATCAGGCAGAGCACTCAGGACACTGGTGCAGCGGCTGAAAGGCAAAGAGGGAAGATTCAGATCAAATCTATCAGGCAAGAGGGTAAATTTCTCTGCAAGGACAGTAATTTCACCTGAACCATTCCTGTCGGTGAACGAAGTGGGGGTACCGGAGAGGGCTGCGAGAGAACTCACTGTTCCGATATCAGTAACGACATTCAACATAGATAGCGTAAGAGAAATGGTCAAACTTGGGCCTGAACCGAGAGATGAGTTTGGGAGGTATGTGGCTGGAACCAATTACATAATTAGGCCGGATAACAGGAGAATCAAGGTATCGGCTCAGAATGCGGAGGAAAACAGCAAAAGGATAGAGCCGGGATGGACTGTAGAAAGGCAGCTTAGTGAAGGGGATATTGTCCTGTTTAACAGGCAGCCTTCACTTCACAGGATGTCAATGATGGCCCATACAGTACGGATACTTTCCGGCCAGACATTCCGATTCAACCTGGCAGTATGTACTCCTTATAACGCAGATTTTGACGGAGATGAGATGAACCTTCACATCATTCAGAAAGAGGAAGCCAGGGCTGAAGCCAAGATCATAATGAAGGTTCAGGAGCAGATTATGTCACCCAGATTCGGCGGGCCAATAATCGGCGGGATTCATGACCATATAACATCTTTGTTCCTTCTGACTCACAACAATCCTCTTTTTACTGAACAAGAAACTGTAAATATGCTGTGTTATACAGATGTGGAATCATTGCCGGAGCCTGTCTTAATAAACGGATCAAAATTTTACCACGGGAGGGACATATTCTCATTAACTTTGCCCAAGGGACTTTATGTTAAGTTCAAAAGCAAGCTCTGCAGTTCGGCCAAGGGAAAGTGCGAGTATGAGGAAGAGGAAAAGGATACTTACGTGATAATAGAAAACGGAAAAATGGTTTCAGGCACTATTGATGAGGCAGCGATTGGGCCATTTTCTGGTATCATAATAGACAAGATTTTCAGGAAATTTGGATCTTCGGAAGCATCCAGATTTATTGACCGCATGACTAGGCTTGCAGTGGGGTTCATCAGTATGAGAGGATTTTCCACGGGCATCGACGATTATGATATCCCTCAAAGTGCCGTTCAGAGGATAAAGGAAATCTCAACCAGTGCTATTACGAGGATCGAGAAGCTGATAGACACATATAATAGCCATCTTATGCAATCACTTCCGGGCAGATCGCTGGAGGAAACTCTGGAGATTGAGATACTGAGTGAAACCGGAAGGGTCAGAGATGAGTCCGGTAAAATAGCCAGTGCGTTCCTGGGGTTGAACAACCCGTCAGTCATAATGGCCAGATCAGGGGCAAGGGCAAAAATGCTGAACATATCTGAAGTCGCTGGTATGGTTGGTCAGCAGTCAGTCAGGGGAGGCAGGATCAACAGGGGTTACTATCAGAGAACACTGTCTCATTTCAAGCCTGGTGACATAGGTGCCAACTCACGTGGTTTTGTCAAGTCCTCTTATAAATCGGGTCTGAACCCACTGGAGTATTTCCTGCACAGTATTGGAGGCAGGGAAGGTCTGGTCGATATTGCAGTCAGAACTTCCAGAAGCGGATACATGCAGAGGCGACTCATTAACGCTTTCGAGGACCTGAAGGTTGACGAGCGCAGCAGGGTAGAAGATACAATTGGTTCGATCATTCAGTTCAAGTATGGTGATGATGGAATCGATCCCACAAGAAGCGAGAAGGGGGAAACGGTGGATATTGAAGATATGATCTTCAACCTTCAGGAGAGTGGTTCACAGTGAAGGTTATACTATGGAAGGATACGGAAAAGAACATCAGCTCGATCAGGAGCAGCCTTCCTGCTGACTATGCCGTCGACTATGACGGTCCCAAGGAAGGATTTGATACAGGATTTGTCACGACAGATGGTACCAATTTTAAGTATGAAATAAAGATTTCATCTGTTAGCGAATACAACGGAAAGGCAAAATTCTCAAAAAAGAAAAGCGGTCTTCTCTCGGTGTTCACTATCTATGAAATTGTTCCCACACAGAAGCATATTTCTGATTTCTCACTGAAGGGAAAAAAGGTACCAAAATTGTCTGGATTTTCCATAGCTGATATAAAGGAACTAGACGTTGAACCCACACTTTCACTGGATGACAGAATATCTCCTGAAGCACGTGAGATAATTACCGAGGCAGCAAAAATGAAATTCAACATTCCCCTTCATATTGCAGACGAATTAGTTAAGGTGAAGAACAGCGTTGAGCCAAAGATATTTGACAAGCTTCTGGAAACCATAAGGGAGGATATTGCAAAAAAGACCATCGACCCGTATGAGGCAGTTGGAATTATCGCCGCACAAAGCATAGGCGAACCGGGCACCCAGATGACAATGAGAACATTTCACTTTGCGGGAGTCAGAGAAATGAACGTTACTCTTGGTCTTCCAAGGCTTATTGAGATTGTGGACGCAAGAAGGATTCCAAGCACTCCATCAATGACGATATTCTTGAGGCATGATCTCGAGAAATCAGAGGAAGTAGCAAGAAAAGTCGTAAAAGAACTTGAAAATACCACAGTTCTGGATGTTGCTGATGTGATAACTGATGTCGGTGAGATGACAGTAACCGTGAAGACTGAGAAAGAGAAGATGGCGGAAAGGCTCGTGGAGTTTTCTGATATAGTTTCTGCAATAGATAAAATCAAGCAGATTAACCCGGTTATTGATGAACAAGGGCAGATCGTCACGATAAAACTCCAACAGGAATCCTTCAAGAAACTTTACCAGATACAGGAGCAGATCAAGACACTCACTATTAAAGGTCTCACCGGAATAAAGAGGGCAATTGCAAGGATTGAGCAACCATCAGGGGCTTACGTGATATACACACAGGGTTCCAACCTGAGGTCGGTGCTTGACATAGATGAAGTTGATCCGTATCGTACATTCACAAACGACATTATCGAGATTGGTAATGTTCTGGGGATAGAGGCAGCCAGAAACGCTATTTTTCAGGAAGCTGAGAGAACACTTCAGGAACAGGGGCTTGAGGTTGATAAGAGACACCTCATGCTTGTATCTGATATGATGACCTTCACAGGCACAGTGAGGGCAGTAGGAAGACAGGGGATTTCAGGAAGGAAGAGCAGCGTACTGGCGAGGGCAGCGTTTGAAATAACCACCAAACATCTTCTCAGGGCCGGATTGCTTGGAGAGGTAGATTCGCTCGCCGGTGTTGCCGAGAACATAATTGTCGGACAGCCCATAACTCTTGGAACAGGTGCGGTTAACTTAGTTTATAAAGGGAATATCAAGAAATAATTTACCTGATGTGATTTGATGAAGGACGTTACTATCGATAACAAAATAATGGGTTATATTGCCCTTTTTGAGAAGTTAACACGGACCGAGCTCAAGGAATGCCTTGAGAACGAGGACATGGTAATTTTCATAGTGGGTGAGAAGAGAATAAGCGAGATCTTTGAGAGGAACCAGGACATAATGTCAAATCTCAGAGAAAGGGTGAACAAGCATGTTCTAGTGGCAGAATCTTCAAGAGATTTGCTCACATTTGTAAGAAATTTACTCTATCGCTACTCGCTCAAGGAAATACACATAACCTGGAAGAATGGGCAGACCGATATCCAGGTGTCTGTGGATCAGGAAGAGGTAGGAAAAGTCATAGGCAAGGAAGGGAGGAACATAAAGCTGTTTCGAGATGCCGTTGGAAGATTTTTCCCTATAAAATCAATGTCTGTGAAGCAATGAACGGTAATATTTATTGAATACAATATATTTATATTATATTAAAAAATTAGGGTGTGACAATTATGAGTGATGATACGGGAAATAACAATTATGACTCCGAATCCGAAACGGCACGTGTTATTCTCCCAAACAGGCGAAAGGGAGAGATGTTCGGTATAGTTGAAAAGCTATCCGGGGCTTCAAGACTTACTGTGATGTGCGAGGATGGATATACGAGAAGTTCAAGAATTCCAGGAAAAATGAAAAAGCGGATGTGGATCAGGGAAAAGGATCTGGTCATCGTAAAACCCTGGGAATTTCAGAAGGAAAAGGCAGATGTGGAGTATCGTTACACACAGACACAGGCTAATTACCTCAGCAGAAGCAAGCTACTGCCTGAGATAATTGATATCTTCAAGAAAAGTTATTGATGAGCAATGTATATGTTTAGCTGCGATATTAGAAGTATTGGATGAGAAGACCGGTAATAGAAGATGCTTCAGCCCTGAACAAGTTGCTGAACAACGACGAGTTCAAACTGACTGAAAATTTTGGAAGGAAGACACAGTCTCTGGTGTTCGATTCTAGGACAATCAAGGCGCTTTATGAGTTTCTGGTAAAATACAAGGTGGATTATGTCGATTACCCGATCTCCAGCGGAAAGGAATCCGTGGTTTTCAAGGCACAGCTGCGCGGAAAGCCAATTGCCTTAAAAATATACAAAATGTCAACACTTAAATTTCAGAATATAAGGATATACATAGACGGGGATTACCGCTTTGCCAACGAGAGATTATCACGATCTAAATTTGTTTATGTATGGGCAAGAAAGGAGTACTCAAATCTCCTTTCCATGACAGAGGCAGGCATAAGATGCCCTAAACCAATAGCTTTCCACAAGAATCTGCTGGCTATGAGTTTCATTGGAACCAAGCAAAGAGCAGCTCCGCAGATCAAGGATGCAGCGTTTGATGCAGAATCTGTATACAGGGAAGTCTCTGAAATGATCAGGAATACCTACAGGAAGGCGGGCATAGTTCACGCTGACCTGAGTGAGTACAATATCCTCTACTATAGGAAGAGATCTTACTTCATCGACGTCGCTCAGGGAGTGACGGTCAGGCACCCTTCGGCTGACATCTTCCTCAGGAGGGACGTAAATAATATAACTCAATTTTTCATTAAGAAGGGAATAGACTGCAATTCAAAAGACTTGTACAGTTATATAACGGAGGAATAAACTGGTATGATTACTGGAACAATCAAGATTCCTAAAGATAGAATTCCCGTTCTGATCGGAACTCGGGGCGGCACCAAGAAGAGGATAGAGAAGATTGGAAAAAGCAAACTGGAGGTTGATTCTGACAGCGGTATAGTCCAGATTTTCCAGTACGAGGACCCAATTCTTTCAATGCTTACAGCTAATGTAGTTAGAGCCATTGGCAGAGGCTTCAATCCAGAAAAAGCAGAGATGCTTTACGACCCAGACATGCAGCTGGTCATCATATCTCTGAGAGATTTTGCAAAACCTGGTTCTAGAAGAATCGAGGACATAAAGGGCCGGATAATTGGAAAGGCCGGTAAAACTAGAAAGATCATAGAGGAATTGAGCTCATCATTTATCTCGGTGTATGGTGACACTGTATCTGTCATAGCAGACCACGTCTCTCTCAGCTATTCTGTCGAAGCTATCCAGATGATAATACAAGGAAAGAGGCAGAGAACTGTATATCAGTATCTGGAGAAGAAGTTTCGCGATATCAAGTTCAAGAAGCTTGAAGAGTCCTTCGACTGACATTTCACGAAGAACATGATACCGAGAGGTAATCATCATAAGCAAATATGTTCAAATGTCACATTTTTGCGTTCAACATTGTAAACGTGGTCAGCAGCATTATAAACAAATATTATATTGTCTCTTCTAATAACCGGGTGAAGCGGGGTAGGGTAGTTAGGAAATCCCGACGGGCTCATAACCCGTAGATCGATGGTTCAAATCCATCCCCCGCTATTACTGTTTCACCCTTTTTTTCATTCGCAGTATTTTCTGGAAATTTCCCCGACTAGGTTACTTATATCGGAATCCCCGATTGGCTGATCCGGAACAATTCCTATCTCCCTGAGCGTCATTGCGGTGGGAATCCCTATTGCAAAGACCTTCAGTGCAGTACGCTGGATGTCTATTTTTAAGCTGTTCAATAACTTTCCAAAGATCCTTGCCTCCATGGAAGATGTAATGAGTATACCGAAGTAATTATCACTTCTCAGCGCCAGACCGAGATTCGCATTCATATTCTCCTCCAGGTCATATATCTGGATTTCCTTAAGCTGGTAATGTCCCCCAGAGAGCGCATCCGTAAGGACAGGACTACCATGTCTGCTTCTCGCAATCATTATCCTGGAACCATTCCCACAGCTTTCCAGTATTGCGGTGGAAAGACCGGATGATGTTTTCAGCGAGGGAACAATGCATTCCAGTCCGTATGAAAGAAATGGAGAAGCTGTCATTTGTCCTATACAAAAGATCCTGCAGCTTTTCAAATCGGAATGACTTACAGATTCCAGAAATCTCGACGATCCGACTATGCTTGTAAATACAAGAGCATCAGGCCTGAATTTTTCGAACTCCTGTCTTATCTCTTCAGGGGTCAGGGTATATACAATCCTGGTAAGTGGAAAATTCACAGTCTTTATACAGCCATATTCGATGGCATTTCTACTTTTGGTCTCTGGTCTGGTTGTTATTAGGGCGAGCATCATTTCAACTCATTTCTTAACGAAGGGGGAATTCTGGAAACAAATGTCTCTATTAGTTTCCTGAATTCTATGTCATCCCTGAAATGTTCATCCAGCTCTGCATAGGTAGTCATGTCCTCAGACCTTATTCTTGCAAGGATGTGGTAGCCTGGATTTTCTTCTGTTACAATTATGCCAGCTGGCTTTGAGCATCCTATTCCAATTATAGATGATGCGAGTCTTTCAAGAAGCATTACTGCACGAGTCTTCCGATCATTTATTCCTGAAAGAATATCCATGATCCTGATATTCGATGCAGCGCACACCACAGCAATGATGCCCTGGTTTGGGGCAGGAACAGACTCGTTCAGTTCAAGCGGAGCAGAACCTAGGTCCAGATGCATCCTCTGATATGCCGCAAGTGCCAGAACAACGGCATCAAGTTCTCTTGCTACAACCCTGTTTACCCTGGTATCAACATTTCCGCGAATTTCCATTATATTTATGTCTGGTCTGAGAGCCTTCAGTTCATATGCCCTTCTGAGGCTTGAGGTACCGACTCTGCTCCCAGAAGGCAGCGTTCTGATCGAATAACCGGTGGAAGAGATTATCGTATCTCTAGGATCATCACGGGGAAGCACTGCACATATACTGAATGCTGAATCCATAACAGAAGGGATATCCTTTGCGCTGTGCACAGCAATGTCAATCGAGGAATCAGCAATTCTTTCATTGATTTTGTCAACAAAAACTCCAACTCTGTCCATCCTGTAAAGCGGGGTTTTGGTGTTTTCGTCACCTCCAGTCCTGATCTTTATGATCTCGGTTCCGTAACCGAGCTGTTCAAGTCTCGAAGATACCATGTTCGCCTGAATCAGGGATAGTTTGCTCCCTCTGGCCCCTATCCTAATTTTTTGCACTCTTTACCACTTCCTCAAAGCTGGAAATAGTTAAATCGATATCACTTCTGGAATGGGCAAAGCTAAGGAAATTTGTCTCAAACTGGCTAGGAGCAAGATAAATTCCCTTTCGGAGCAGTCCGTTGAATATTTTCATGTATAAATTCTGGTCGCATTTCAGGGCGCTCTCATAGTCTTTCACATGCCCACTCGTAAGAAAGAACTGGAATGCACTTACAAGGTAGCTCATTTCATGCTGGATCTTGCTGGATTCAAGAATTTCATCAATTCCAGCAACCAGGGATTCTGTCAGTTTCTCTATCGAGGAATAGTTCATCTTTTTGAGAACAGAAAGAGTTGCAATGCCGGATGCCATGGATAGAGGGTTGCCGCTGAAAGTACCAGCCTCATAGACGCTTCCCAGTGGCGCGAGTTTGGACAGGATATCTTCGGATCCACCAAGAAGACCTATGGGGAGGCCACCCCCAATTATCTTTCCCATAGTTGTGATATCAGACTTCACGCCAAGAATATCCTGATAAGCGCCGAACCTGAAACGGTAACCCGTGATAACCTCATCAAGAATGAGCAGTGAGTCATATTCTTCAGTAATCTCACGCACACCCTTTATAAAGTCGTTTTCTGGTCTGATAAAGCCTATATTTCCTAGTGCAGGTTCAGTTATTAGGGCGGCTATTTCATTTCTATTGTCCCTGAATATTTTCCTGACGGAATCGAGGTTGTTATATTCACCAATTAATACAGTTCTGGAGACCTCATCAGGAATCCCCGGCGAAGAAGGATTGCCAAACGTCGTAGATCCGCTCCCAGCCCTGATAAGGGAATAGTCATGGGCACCATGATATGATCCTGCGAGCTTTACAATCAATTTTTTCCCCGTATAGCCTCTGGCGAGTCTTATTGCATGCATGGTTGCCTCAGTTCCAGAGTTTGTGAAGCGCATCATCCTGATCGATGGCACTGAACTCCGGATTATCCCGGCCAGTTCTGCCTCATTCAAATTTGGTGCACCAAAACCCACACCCTTTTCAATCTGTTTTGCCAGAGCCTCTTTCACATATTCATTCCCATATCCAAGTATGAATGGACCAAAACCCAGGCAGTAATCCAGGATGGTATTGCCGTTTATATCCGTCAACCTTGATCCGGAAGCGCTCTCGATTATTCTAGGGCTATCAGCGTATCTTCTGACCGGTGAATTTACCCCACCCGGAAATAATTCTTCAAATTTTCTGAATGATTTCAATTTGGAATCCATTTCAATCATGAATGCATATTAAGTATTCTTAACCTTGCAATACAGGTAACTGGTCAGTTAAATGTGCATTGGCCTTCGTCAGAACATATTTTTTGAACCGAAAGATCCATATATAATGAATGCAGTATATTAATCACATGATTTATCTATCAGCAGAAACACCAAGAGATCAGGAAATTATGGAGAAATTCCAGAGAGCATATGTGAATCTTAAGAAAATAGTGGACAAACTCCAGGAAGGTAACAGGAGAAAGAAGATCCGCAAAGGGATCTGAAGCATATGCAAAACTCTTCTCTATATTATAAACAGAGAAGCTTAGAAAGAAGAACTTCATACCATATACTCCGGGAAAGATCATATTCAAGAAGAGGTCTCATCCCGGATAGGATGCACACTCTACTGACCTGTTACCAATACAGGCATTATTGGAGGCATTCTATAAGGAGTGAAATTCATTTGGATTGAGAACCATTTTCATTCTTCAGTGACGCCTGGGGGGTTTGGTTGCGGGGACCTGTTATATACAACACTTTTCATGAAAAGGGTGAATATCAGGGAAACTGCTATGAAACCTATCCCTATGATATAGATATAGCTGAAAGCAGTGTAGGACGGGAATTGTGCGTAGATTGGAATATTATGTACTTTCCCCACAAGTACGTTCGTAACATACATAGTTTCAAGAACTCCGCTTATAGCTGGGGCTATGGTGGATCCAATATTCCTGAAGACGACATTCATTCCTGTCGAGGCTCCGGATTCCTCCCTTGGCGTCGATACAAGAAGCATGTTGATGATGCCCACGAACGTGAACGAAAGTCCTACTCCCATTAAGGTTGAATCTTCCAATATTGCCAGCGGTGAAGCTCTGTTGTAATAAAGCCCAAAATAGGCGATGAACAAGAAAATTGTAGAAATCAGTATTGTCACTTTAGGCCCCTTTATCCTAGTTACAAGAGCCCCGACGGGAGCAAGAGCCATTGAAACAAGTGCAGCCGGCAGCATCACGAGTCCGGCGTTAACTATTGAAATTCCGAAGCCTGCAGGCGAAGGGTCTTCAAGCAGAACAGGAACACTGTAGAAAAGGAAAAACATGCCGGCCATAGCGAATAGGCCAGTGAAGTTTGAAAGGAACACGTTTCTTATGCGGAGCAGTTTCATGCTGATAAATGGAGACTGAACCTTTGACTCAATCACAACAAATACTATGATCAGTATAACCGATAGTGAAAAAAGAAGGAGAATACGGACTGAATACCATCCCCAGTACTCACCCTCAGAAAGTCCAAGGATCAGGGAGATCACTCCACCGCCAAGTGTCGCGACTCCCAAAAAGTCAATTTTTTGGTGAGTCATTTCCGAACTGTCTCTGAGCATTAAAATTGAGAGTATAAGAAGTCCGAACGCAACGGGAATTGCGGAGTGGTAAGACCACTGCCATCCAAAGTTTTGTGTTATCCATGCTCCGAGTACAAGACCTATGGCAGCTCCTCCTGCAAAAGTGGAACTCAGGATACCCTGTGCCAGCGGAAGTTCCCTCTTCGGGACCTGATCATTCAAAAGAGCGAATGCGACTGGAAACATCCCCATCCCAATTCCCTGAACTGCCCTTATTGCTATGAATTCGGTCAGGGTGGTTGCAAATCCCCCAAAAGAGATAGCCACCGCATATACAAGAGAGAGACTAACAAATATCTTCTTCTTCCCCATAATGTCAGCAAGTCTTCCAAATATTGCTGCTGATACTGTACCTGAGATTATGTAAGCTGTAATGACCCATGAGAGATCATCATAATTCGTGTGGAAAAAGTTCTCCAGAATAGGTATTGCAGGCGTTATCATTGTTTCTACATAAGTCACAAGAATGCCCATGAAGGCCATGATACTTATGGTTAACCCAGCATGTTTTGAGATTGATGCCATTATGTTTCCATCCGTAAAGATAATTCAGGATAAGATATTATCCTCGCTTTCTTAAACACATGTTCTTGGCGACCATTTGACTAAGTGTAGTCTTAATCCTTTGGAGTATCCTCAAGTCACTGTATATTTATATTAATAAATCTTTTAGTATTATAATATTCCTTATCACGACACAGCTACATAAACAATTTAAACAGATTGGAAATTTTATACGATGTCGCTGAGGACGGTTCTGATCAGACCCAGCAATAAAACCGGAAGCGCATACCTGTCGAAATTTGGATTTTTGCCAGCTCCATTGGGTCTTCTTGCACTTGCGGGTGAACTAAAGAGTATAGATGGTAGTACCGTTAAAATAATCGACATGGAGGGTGACAATCTGACTCTGGACAATGCTGTGGAAAGAGCAGTTGAATTTGATCCGGACATAGTTGGGATCACACTTCACGCCACTGCTGCTCATGCCAATGCTGGATACATCGCAAGAGAGATAAAGAAATCCAGTCCCAACACCCTTCTGGTTGCAGGTGGTCATCATGCCACATTTCTCCCAAGGGAGATCCTGAACTCGGGCTTTGATATCTCAGTCCTGGGTGAAGGTGATGAAACTATACATGAAATAGGAAGAGCGGTTACCGAAGGGACACCTTTTGAAAACATTGATGGAATAGTATTCAGGAAAGGGGATCAGATCATCAGAACGCATACCAGGAAACTTATATCTGATCTGGACTCACTTCCGATGCCTCCGCTGGAATTGCTGGACAGCAGCAGGTACACCTTTAAGATCTTTGGGAACAACGAAAAGGTGATGTGCCTGGAAACGTCCCGCGGATGTCCTTATGCATGTGATTTCTGTTCCGTGACTCCAACATGGGGAAATAAGTGGAGGAATAAATCAAACGATCGCATAATGCAGGAAATACGACTTGCAAAATCGTTCGGATATAACTGGATATTCTTTACAGATGACATTTTTATAGTGTATCCGAACATCAAACAGCGGAATTTGCTGTTTGACAGAATGCTGGAAGAGAAGATCGACACAAAGTGGATAGTCCAGATGAGGGCCGATGTAACTGCAAAGAATCCTGATATAATTGCCAAAGGGTCCAGGGCCGGGATGAGAATTGCCTTTCTTGGGGTAGAATCTGGGAGCGAGGAAATACTGAAGAAGATGCACAAGGGGGAATTCACTCCACAATCCATAGAGGCTGTCAAAATACTGAATGAGAACGGAATCATCAGTCTGATCGGCATGATGGTCGGCGCTCCATACGAGAGATACAGGGACATAATATCCTCAATAAAATTCTCACGAAAACTCGCGATGGCCGGAGCTGACGCTATCCAGTTCTCACTCTATACCCCACTTCCTGGTACCAGAGTGTTTGACGATGCTTTGAGGAACAAGACACTCTTTACAATGGATTGGGATCGATTCGACGTACTGACGCCAACCATGAAGACAGCGGTTGGTCCTGTCGCAGACCAGATTGCTCAATTTTATGCATTATACAGCTTTTACATTTACAAGTTCATCATGGGAAGAATCAGGAAAGTAAGCGTGCCGGATTTCAAGCAGAAACTTGTGGAAAACGCCTCAAAGTTTATCATGAAAATGATGCCTAATTACATAAGGGATTTCTTCACATGGCCAAGACAGCTGTTCGAAACGTATAACCTATATTCATACGGAAGGAAACACGAGATAATCGATCCCGAAAGACTGAGAGAGGTACTTGAAACCTCAAACAAGATTGTTTACGAACTTGGTGACAGCAAAAACCCATACTTCATGATCAAGGAATCACACTAAGTCAGTCACTATTAAACTCATTGCTGCAGGATAATCCTTGCATCCACAGCTATACAGTCATTATCATAAACAGTTAGCGGGTTTATGTCAATCTCCTTAATCTGCGGGTGGTTGTAGGCGAGGAAACTCACACGTCTTATTGTGTTGATTACACACTCCATATCAAGATCCTTTCTTCCTCTGGTTCCTTTGAAGAGTTTTCCCACCAGGGTTTCCGAGATCATTGTTTTAGCGTCGAATGAATTTACCGGAGCAACTCTGAAAGTGACATCTCCAATAGCCTCCACGTTTGTGCCCCCCATTCCGAACATTATGGAAGGACCAAAGGATGGGTCCTTAGCAGTGCCTATAATAGTCTCCAGTCCAGGTTTCAGCATCTCCTCAATAACAACACCATCAATTCTGGCTTCAGGTGCCTTTTGGGTCACGTTCTGTATCATGTCAACGAACGCATTTTTCAACTCAACCTCGTTCTTGATTCCAAGGATTACTCCGCCGACATCAAATTTATGTGATATCTGAGCACTTTGTATTTTTAGAACTACAGGGTATTTAAAGTCCTTAGCCGCTTTCAGCAGGTCATCAAGGTTAGAAGCAAATTTGCTCCTATTTACATGTATTCCATAAAGTTCAAAAATTTCCTTGGATTCCAGTTCAGAAACTAACTTTTCTCCCAGCTTTGCCTTGCTTTCAAGAATCTTGCTGACCTCATCTTTATGCATCCCTGATGGTTCTCCTTCAACTTTCTGGTTTTCGTTAAGTATCTCATGTTTTCGGAGAGTTGAGATTGCCATCACAGCCTTTTCGGGAGACGGATACGTTGGGAGCTCGTTTTTCTGAAGCCACTCAGTCGCCCTCTGGGTAGCCTCTCCACCCACCATTCCAACACAAACCGGTTTGTCTGTCTGTGCCTCTATCTTCCCTTTGAGAATGGACCTTGCTGCGATCTGAGGATCAAGGTTTGAGACCTCGCAATACAGCACAACCAGTCCATCCACACCAGGATCCTTCAGAACATTCGTGATCACATCCTGATAAGTGTTTCCTGTCGCCATGGCGCTCATGTCTATGGGGTTTTTGGTGCTGGCAAATGACGGCATGAACTTTGCGATCTTGGCCCTAAGTTCATCAGATGGGGTGTCTATCGGTATCCCGTAGCTCTCGCAAGCATCGGTGGCAAGGACACCAATCCCTCCTCCGTTGGTGATTATGACAAGGTTCGGTCCCTTCATAGTAGGTTGCAGGGACAGCGCAAGCGACATGTCAAACAGATCGTCTATGGTCTCGGCCCTCATGATTCCTGCCTGCTTCATCGCGCCATCGTAAACTTTGTCTGATCCTGCAAGTGATCCTGTATGTGAACTGGCTGCAACAGAACCATGCTTTGACTTCCCAGCTTTCAGCATGACGATAGGTTTGGATGATTTTTTAGCAACATCCAGAAATCTCCTGCCATCCTTTATCCCTTCCATGTAAAGGGTCATACAGGATGTGTTCTCATCCTCCTCCAGGTATTTTAGTACATCAGAGAAATCAAGATCGGCCATATTTCCAATACTTACAAGGTAACTCATTCCAATTCTATCTACCCAGGTTTTCGAGTCGAGGGCAATAATCATAGCCCCGCTCTGAGAAACCATTCCAATTTTTCCAGGGTATGGCAAATAGGGAGCAAAGGAAGCATTCATCCTCAGCGGATTGCTCATCAGCCCGACAACATTCGGTCCAAGCATATTCATGTTGTATTTCTTTACCACATTGAGGAGCTTCTGTTCTAGATCGAAGTTTCCAACCTCGGAAAAACCAGACGCGACAACAATTATATTCCTCACTCCAGCCTTTCCGCACTCTTCAGCCACATCGGGGGTAATCTTTGCAGGAACAGACAGGATCGATAGATCAATAGTCTTCCCGATTGATGCCACATTGGGAAACACCTTCAGACCGAGGATATCTTTGGCCTTAGGATTAACTGGGTACAAATTTCCCTTAAAGCCCCCCTCTTTCAAGTTCAGAACAATCTGGTAACCTATTTTGTCAGGATCCGCGGAAGCACCAACTATTGCAATAGACTCAGGCTGAAACATTCTCTTTACGTTGGATACAACTTCATCTGTTTTTGTTGACATAATTAAGCACTTTCTTCTTTATTAGTTATGTTATATGTCAATATTGCTAAAAATGTTATTCGCTATCAGTTAGGGACTAACTTTTATAATAGATGTAACATCAAGACCTTTCTACTGTGGTTGCAACAACGGAATGAACATTATACAGTAAGAATATTTTATGAACCAGATCTAAATAATTCCATTCAAACTTGAGTTTTGGATGGAGAGTTATGTTGAAGCCTGATGCTGAAAATCTTTCCTTTAAGCTTTATTAATGTTTCTGAGAATTGTTAATGTGCATCTGCACATATTCTTCGACACGCAAGATATGTGGGTTCAAATAATCAAAATCTTCATAGAATACCTGCGAGAAGTGAAATTTCCTCCACCTGAGCATTAACAGGAAATACATCAATCAGACTGTCTGTTATTTTATAGCTGCGAAGTTCTTGAGATAAAAAATTCGGCATTTCCAGAAGCATATTTTTCTAGATGGTATGCAAAATCAGATTATGATAACCTGGTAATCCTGTATCCCAGGTTCAGATAGCGTGCTGTGAATCCTCTACAGTTAAAAAATTATAGAACGCACGCTTATCTTAATGTTGCAACATAGACCGTATGTCATAATTAACGTGGCTCAGAGCATAAACGGATTTATTTCCGGTCCTGGAGGGAAACCCGTGGTGATCTCATCCGCGGAAGATACCAAGCGAGTGCATCTAATAAGAAAAAGTGTGGATGCAGTTCTGATTGGTGCCAATACAGTCATTAACGACAATCCTGAGCTCAAATTCAACGAATTGCTTGTAGGATCAGGGAAGCAGCCTCTGAGGGTGGTTCTTGACTCGAACCTCAGGACACCAGAATCAAGTCGTGTTCTGGATGGATCAGCGCAGACAGTTATTTTCAACGCAGTAAAAGCAGGACACTATGGAAAAGCTGATCTTCTCTATTTTGACCGGTCAGATCTCTCAATTTCCCGAATCATTCATACCCTGGACGAGCTAGGAGTAAAGAGGATACTTGTGGAGGGTGGCGCCACAGTCATAAATGAATTCATAAGGTCCGGGAGTGTGGATGAATTTTATATATATATTGGAAACTGCATTCTTCCCGGCAACGGGATAAGACTTTTCGATCCTGACATTGAAATGAGGGATATCGTTTCTTCATTTAGCCTCATTGAAAATGGCATATTGGTGACTATAAATGTAAAAAAGCTATGTAGTATGGTGAAATGGAAATGAATGAGACAGGATTGAACAGAATAAACTGGGCCAGGAATAACATGGGTGTGATAGCTGAGATAAGGAAGAGATTTATCGATGAGAAGCCTTTTAAAGATATTAAAATAGGAATGGCGTTGCATGTTGAGGCAAAGACTGGGGTATTTGCACTTTTGCTCAAGGAGGGGGGCGCAAAGGTCAGAATGGCTTCATGCAACCCTCTCAGCTCAGATGACAATGTCGTGGCTTCTTTAAAGGAAGACTTTGGAATGGAAGTATATGCCAAAAAGGGAATGAGCGAGGAGGAGTACTACGAATACCTTAACAAGGTGCTTGATTTAGAACCGGATATTGTTATAGATGATGGGGGAGATCTGGTCAACATGCTGCACGAGAAAAGGACAGATCTCATCAGGAATATTATTGGAGGAAATGAGGAAACAACCACAGGCGTTGTTAGGTTAAAGGCAATGGAGAAAGCAAAGTACCTCAAGTTTCCCATGTTTGACGTTAACGATGCAATGATGAAGCACTTCTTTGACAACAGATACGGCACAGGGCAGAGCACCCTGGATGGGATCATGAACGCAACAAATATTCTTATAGCCGGAAAACGGGTTGTAGTTGCAGGATATGGTTACTGCGGTAAGGGGATAGCGATGAGGATGAAAGGGATGGGAGCTCGCGTCACAGTGACAGAGATTGATCCAGTCAAAGCGGTCGAAGCCTCAATGGATGGTTTCGATGTAGCGAAGATGAATGAATGCATCAGGGAAGCTGACATTCTGGTTACAGCAACCGGTATGAAGAATGTTGTGACATACGATGATATGCTTGTCGCCAGAAATAATATTATATTATCAAACGCGGGTCACTTCAATAACGAAATCGCTGTTGGAGATCTTGAGAGAAGAAATATTGAGAAAAAGAAGGTGCGGGAACTTGTCACTAGGTACAGGTTAGAAAATGGGAATTCAGTGAATCTTATAGCTGACGGCCGACTTGTGAATCTTGCTTCCGGACAGGGTCACCCCGTGGAAATTATGGACATGAGCTTTGCCATACAGGCTCTGGTTGCAGAATATCTGTTAAAATATAGGGACAATCTTGTGCCTAGGGTTTACAGCGTACCCCCAGAAATAGATGAAGGTGTGGCGTGGATTAAGCTGAAAAGTCTGGGGTTAAAGATAGACAAACTTACAGATGAACAGATGAAATATCTTGAAACATGGAATGAGGGAACATAAACAAAAGTAATTGAGATATAAACTTAGGCAGACTTGAGATTGTCTTTTTTAGTTGATAAGAGATGTGCCATAGTGGTCAAAATAATCAGGAAAGTCTATGCAACTTCTAAATACGCATCAATCAGAATATGATAACCGGTTGAGCCAATAAGAAATCAACTGATATTTGACAATGTCGCAGACTTCTAAAATTTAAATACATTTACAATATTGCGCTTGGCATTAGTCTACCGGCCTTTTTATTACAGGAAACAGGATATATGCCGCCGTAGCTCAGCCTGGTAGAGCGCGTGCTTGGTAAGCACGAGGTCGCGGGATCGAACCCCGTCGGCGGCTTACCGAAATTATTCGACAAAATGCCAGGATTCAACAACTGGACTCTTGTTCATGGGATCTGCTCAGAGAAGAACAAAGGAAGTGATATACTCGCCAGATCACTCACATGTGGGATCGCTCTCACAATCTTCAGGGGTCTTTTCATGTTTTTGAACTCCTCCCTCACTCCTCTCTTTATTAGATCTATAAATTTCTGACCTGCATTGGTCAATCCGCCACCGATTATTACCAGATCCGGGTCGAGTATGCTTGCAATATTGACTATTCCCACTGCCAGGTAATATACTGTCTCTTCCACAATCAACCGTGAAAACATGTCCCCTTTTTCCATCGCGTCAAAAATCACTTTGGCATCAATCTTGTTTATGGGCATAGAGGAAAGTATATCGGATTCTCTTATCCCCTTAAGGCTTTCAGTAGCTCTTCTTACGATGGCCCTGCCTCCAGCTATTGCTTCAAGGCATCCTCTTCTCCCACATCCACAGACAGGACCATTGGCCATTATCACCATATGGCCGAACTCACCTGCGAGGCCATGTGCTCCACGAATCAGTTTTCCACCGGAAAAGAAACCTCCGCCTATTCCAGTGCTGAGCGTTATGTATGCAAAGTTTTCCACAAACCTGCCAGATCCAAAAAGTCTCTCAGCTATGGTTGCTCCCGTAGCGTCATTTTCAAGTACTGATCTCACGCCAAATTCTTCCTCAAGTATCTTTCCCACCTGGAATTTTTTCATTCCCGGTATGTTCGGAGAATTAATGACTGTACGGGATGCCTGATCTATTAAACCTGCAAATATTATACCTATACTCTCCACAGAATCAATGCCTGCAGCTTTCATAGCCTTCCAGCCCATTTCCTTGAGTTGCTCTGCAAGCCTTTCCTTTCCAAGATTCTTGCTGGTTGGTTTTTCAATCTTCTTTATTATCCTTCCCTGGCTATTCCCGATCACTGCTGATATCTTTGTTCCACCGACGTCATATCCAAGTATTTTATAGGGATCTTCACTCATCTTTTTTCCCAGCCTGATCAATCTTCTTCACGATAAGCTTTAGACCGTCTCTTCCAGCGACAACCACTTTTTCTCCTTTCCTGATGGGGGTCTTTTCTACAGATATTGCCTGCCATTCCTGCCCTTCAATAGATACCCATCCGTTTTCTGTAAAATCGCCTCTCGCAACTGCCACCTTGTCTATTAGAGATTCCCCCCCAGTAAATTTCTTGAATTTGAAACCCTTGAATATCTGGGTCAGATAGTAGACTATTAAAAGAGCTATAACGATCAAAACAACTGAAATAATGATGTTAGTGGTGTTAAACGGAGACACTGAACCTGAGATGGATTTAGAGCTTATATACTCTGGGCTCAGAAGGAATGCTCCTATAATTCCGAGAACAAGACCGGAAATGAGTGCTATTCCATGACCGGTTTTTATTTCCAGCAGCATTATAATGGAACCTAGGACTATGAACAGAAGTCCCAGTAGCTGCCCA
>JBBYJL010000096.1:0-3351 GCA_043196285.1 Thermoplasmataceae archaeon
GGTTTAAAGATTATTTACACAGTTTAGAATAAAATTAATGCAAAACTCCAGTTATTGATAAGTCAGAGGATAAGAGAGAGGAGAAGAATATGTACTATTTATCTCAATTCTGGACAGATCACGAATTTAGAAATGATTCAGTTCCTGCCTTCTCACCTTCATATTATATTTTCTTCATACCTTAATATCCTTCCCTTTTTCTACTAATTCCGGTAAATAGAGACGGAAGTACCAAGGTACCTGAAACTTCGGCCACGGTATTTATGAAATAAATACCGATATAATTATCATAAGGAGGAAGCTGAAATTTGTAAAGGCATATCCATGTGAGCATTGATGCCACAAATAGTGCAATACATAGTATTCCTGAAAAAGTAATTTTGAATCCTGACCAAAAGGGGTATCTTAATGTAACTCCACTAACTTCGGCAATAAACCAAGTTCCATAACCATTCCATCCGGATGTAGGGAGTCCAAGCTTAGGTATGAGAAGATTTGTGTCATGAATATAGAGCATAAGAGATGGAATATGTCAACTCAAAAAACGATAGTGCAGAGACAAATGCAAGAGTTAGTGTGCCGGGAATTGAAAATCCTTTGATTCTGGAAAATATGATTGACCCAAAAAGGATCATGAATGTGAAGAAATAGATGCCTGCAACCGCAACAGGTATTCCTCTAATATAAGAAACAGAAAACCCAAACGAATGGACCCTGAAAACTACCAGTTTGACAGACAGAAAAGCATTTGCTGCTAGAAGAGGTAGATAGGCAGCCAGACAGTAAGATGTCCTCTTCTTCACCAATTTTTTATGATTAGACACCCCAGTTACCCTCTGATTAGCCCGAACCATTTATTTCTTCTGTTTGGACATATATTCATCAAAGCCTGATGAAGAAACTTTTCCGGTTATTGCTGCAGAAACGTATGCGAGTGCAACATGTGGTTTTAATCTTGCACTGTGAGATACGTCTCTGAATCTCAATCCAATTCTAAACCAGTCTCTATAGTCCTCATATGTCAGTTTCATTGATTCAAAAAGATTCATTCTTCTAAATTCACTGAGGTGCTTTTGTACAACATTGATGGAGTAATCCTGTTCATACAGGTTGGCTCCAAGAGCCCTGATGGAAACCTCGTTATCCTCGTGTCTGTCCAGATCCTTCCATCCTCCAATTTTCTCAAAGGCAGACCGGGTTCCAATCATTGCACCATATACTGCAAGAATCTTTCCAGCCCATCTCCTTTCATATTCATAAACCGTGTTGACAAGTACATCAGTATTGTATATCACATCCGTGTCAATGCTTGCTATAACGATATCACCACTGGAGTTACGGAAAGCAATATCTCTCCCGACTCCTCTCGAGCACTTCTTTCTTATTATTTTCTGGATCGATCCATTCACGGAATACGATTCAAGAATCAGGGCTGATCCATCTGTGCTACAACTATCCACAACCACGATCTCAGCGCCCAGTTTCTGTGCAAAACTAACAATGCTTTCCAGGGATTTTAACAGATAAGGGGCCTTGTTGTAGTTTGTGATACAGACAGAATAGCGCATATGCAATAATTCAACCATGACCGTTATTTATATCTTCCTGCAATTTTGACATTATTCAAGGCTTGGCTTCCTTAAGAACGTCTTGAAATCCTGAGGCCTTAACTCAGAACACTTTTAGGGAACAGATCTGGATTTAGTCCAAGTAACTCTGCCAGTTCCCTTACTTTCTTTGGAATCTCTGCTGCAATGGTCTTTTCTCCTACATCTGCCATGTAGATTTTTGAGTGTTGAAGTATTACATCCTTCACGCTGATCCTCCGATTCATCCCCTTCTTCTTCAAGACCTTCAGGGTCCTGTAATATGCTATGAGGGAGAGGAACGATGTGAACAGGTATCCTCGGAGAGTTTCGTTGTCCCTGAGATACGGGATATCTGCCTGCAGAAGATTCTTCATAACGTCGAATGACTCCTCGATGTCATTCACAGGAAGAAAGTATCTGAGCATGGAGGTCGGTTTATGATTATACAGCACCTTTTCGAAATTACACCAATTCATGTACACTATCATCTTGTAAGCGATAATGATTTTATATCATTTGTCGGTAATGGTATTCATGACCGAAAGAACAGCATGGATTAAAGATGAAATAAAAAATCTCCGCGAAACAGGCAGATACGTTCCAATCAGGACTCTGGAGTCACCGCAGGGCGCAAGAATCATCATTGCAGACAAGGAGTACATTAATATGTGTTCCAATAACTACCTTGGACTCGCCAATCACCCAGAAGTGAGGAAGGCTACAATTGAAGCAGTTGAAAAATTCGGGGTTGGTGCAGGCGCAGTTCGATCAATTGCCGGAACGAACTCTCTTCATATAAGGCTTGAAGAAAAGATGGCGACATTCAAGCACATGGAATCCTCTCTCGTATACCAGGGTGGACTTCTTGCCAACCTTGGAACTATTCCAGTGCTAGTGGGTAAGGATGATGTGGTCTTCAGTGAGGAACTGAATCATGCAAGTATTATCGATGGTGTGAGACTGAGTTCTGCAACACGGATAGTTTACAAGCATCTTGATACAGAAGATCTGCGGACAAAGCTGAAAAACCAGAGAAAGGACGGCAAAAGGGCACTGATCGTTACAGACGGAGTATTCAGCATGGACGGCGATATTGCTCCGCTAGACAGGATAACTGAGCTAGGTGAGGAATTTGATGCGATGGTATATGTGGACGATGCTCACGGAGAGGGGGTACTTGGAAAGAATGGTAGAGGTATTGTGGATCACTTCGGCCTTGCGGGAAGGGTTGACGTAGAGATGGGTACATTTTCAAAAGCAATGGGGACTATGGGCGGCTTCGTTGCAGGCTCAAGCGACCTTATAGATTACACCAAACAGAGATCGAGGCCGTTCCTCTTTAGCAGTGCCTTGAACCCTGGCGATACAGCCTCTGTATTAAAATCAATAGAGATAATGGAAAGGGACGACTCGCTTCTTAAGAAATTGTGGGACAATTCAAGAATGTTGAAGGATTCGCTCAGCAAAATAGGATACAACATAGGATCAAGTAAGACTCCAATAACGCCGGTTATAGTGGGCGATGAAAAAAAGACCATGGACCTGAGCGGTGAACTTTTCAGCAAATATTCAATTTTTGCATCACCAATAGTCTTTCCCACTGTAGCAAAGGGAATGGCAAGAATAAGGTTGATGCCGTCTGCACTGCACTCTTCGGAGGATATCGGCACTACAGTAGATGCATTTGAAAAGGCTGGGAAGGCGTTGAAGATAATTAAATAGAAGGACAATAGTCTTGATAGTTCCACCTGACAGCGAAGAG
>JBBYJL010000097.1:0-3348 GCA_043196285.1 Thermoplasmataceae archaeon
CTTCAGAGAGCTTAAAATGGAACGCATCTCTGAGATCTCCTTCTCCAGCGATTCTTTGGCCCCAATTTTTTCCTTCATTGCTTCTTCGGCCGATGACACATCCTGTGCCAGCTGATCTTTCCTGTTCTCCAGATCCCCTATCTCACTGCCCAGGGATTCCAGTTTCCTGACCATATCTGCCGGATCCGTGCCATGGGACTGGAGATCAATGACTGTCCTTGCCATGGATGAAACAACATCGGGCCCATAGCCCCTGACAGTATCATAGAATGAATACAGTTCCTGCAGATCTATGTTGAGCCCCCTGAGGACGGATGCGTTCAGGAAGGGCATCTTCAGGTCCTCAATCCTGATGCCGCTCTGCCTCATGTATCTGGCGATCTCCGTGATTTCATCAACATAGCCCATGGCTTCTCCGAAAATTCCCGTATTACCTGACTTCCAGTTGTTCACAGCGTCCTGGACCGTTGATCTTGCAATATCGGTGCGCTTTGATATCTCCGCATATCCATATCCACTGAGGTATAGTTCAATAACCTTTCTGAGCCTTGGAATGTCCATGTGAAAACAACGGTTCATCATATTTATATTTACATTGAAATTCCGAACCAGATTTTCAGCGGTTGCATTACAATTGATGAAAGGAAAACTTATAATCCTCATAATCGCGCAGTGCAGTTCCGCAGTGTAATCGGATCTGTTGCTGTATGCTTTACTGATCAAGAGTCCACTGCCAGTCCTTGTGCGTTCAGTTTTCATTGATGTTCAATCTGCTCCAAAATTTCCTGATAAAAGATCGGCGATGCCATGCCGGAGGCATGTACGGAAATTTTGCCCGCCAGCCTGGAATCCGATCCGAATTCCAGCCGACTCGCCGGAGTGAATTTGCAGAAACTGCAAGTTCACAGCCGATGATCTTGGAGGAAATAGCTCCCCAATGATGGGTTCGTCGTCATGTGCCATTATTCGTACGCGGATCGGTGCCATCGGCAGTATGCCCGTACACCCATCCGTACTGCTTTCCGTATGGGGTTCCGTACACCGGCCGTACGGGGCGATATTACAAAATTAGTAACGATTGAGACAAAAACCGTATTGATTTGGCATCTAGCAGATGGCAACAGAAATATCTAATGATGATCTCAATTCAGCAGATTATAAAGAGTCTCAAATGTATCATGTCGCACCACTTGCTTTTATGGAGCAGATTTCTTCACGTTATTTCTATATCGTTCTTCACCATTATTTTTACCAAGTCCCTGAAGCTGGTCTTCGGTTTCCAACCCAGTTTTTTTTCAGCCTTGGAATAATCCGCGCGATAGTTGTCGGATTCCAACGGCCTGTAGAACTCTCTGCTGACCTTCACCCTCGTAATGCCTTCTGACAGACCCACTTCATTCATCCCGCTGCCGACCCATTCAAGATCCATTCCTATTTCCTTGAACGCAGACTGCGCAAATTCCCTGACAGTATGTGATTCGCCGGTCCCTAGAACGAAATCATCCGGGTAGTCCTGCTGGAGCATCATCCACATACCCTCAACATAATCCCTAGCATATCCCCAGTCCTTCACCGCAGATAGATTCCCTAATACTACTGGTTCTTTTGATCCATGGTGTATCTTTGCCACCGAACGGGATATCTTCCTTGTTACAAATTCTGGGCCTCTTACCTCGCTCTCATGGTTAAAAAGTATGCCGCTTGACATGTACAATTTGTAGGCATCCCTGTAAGTTCTGACCGTCCAAATGCCAGCCAGTTTTGACACTGCATAGGGACTCCTTGGATAAAATGGTGTCATCTCGTTCTGCGGGGTCTCTTTTGGCTGCCCAAACAGCTCCGATGTGGCAGCAAAATACATCCTTGTATCAGGGGAAGAATCTTTAACAGCATTACAGACGTTAAGGGTACCCCCAATGTTGGCGTCGTATGTTGAAAGTGCATTCTGAAAACTGTATCCCACAAAACTCTGTGCAGCAAGATGATATAACTCTTCGGGTTTCTCTTTCTGAAGAAGGTTGGAAAGGAAGTGTCCATCTGTTATGTCACCATAATGAATGATTATCTGATTTCTAATAATCTCCGGCAAGAGATCTACAGTACCCTGTGTCATTGAGCTGTTTCGTCTCAAGATGCCATGAACCTCGTATCCCTTTGACAGTAGAAACTGCGAGAGAAAATACCCGTCCTGACCTGAAATGCCTGTTATTACTGCTTTCATGTTGTGGTTAATCGAAAAAGAAATATAATATAGTTTCATCGGCGTTTATTGTCACTGCGGTCATTAACAATTTCCTTGATCAGCTTCTCCCAGGATTCTGCAGTCCTATCCCAGGAATATTTCTTTGCCACCTCAATGGATGACGACCACCATCTCTCAGGATTGTTCAGTATTGAGAGAGCGGCATCAGCTAGTGCTTCCCTGTTGCCATCCTTAACTTTGATGCCGTTTCTCCCATCTTCCACAGCATCCCTGACTCCTGGCACATCATATGCAACTGTTGGAGTTCCAGCAGCTGATGCCTCAAGAATAGAAAACCCCCACCCCTCTGTTACCGACGTATGGACGTTCAGCCACGTTGATGCAACTAAATCTGAAAGTTCTTCACTGGAAATTCTTCCTTTGAATTCCACATGATTCTGGACATTGAATTCATTTACCAGTTTTTTCAAATTCTTTTCCTCAGGCCCTGCCCCTATGATAACAAGTTTAAGCCTCTCAATCTTGTGCAGCAGTCTCTTCGCCAGGTACAGAACTTCCTCCGGTCTTTTGTATCTTCTCATTCCGCCGAAATAAACCAAGCTCGGGTATCTGGATTTGGCAGCAGGATGAAACAGATTCTGGTCAACTCCAGGGGGGATCATTATTATTTTTCTCTCTTTTATTCCCAGTCCGAGAAGATCACTCTTGGATGTTGCCGATTCTGTAGCGAAAAATGTATCATGGTACAGAATGAAGTAGCATTTTTCCATTGCCGTTATTAGTTTAGCTGTCGCTGGTTTTACCTGCCCCAAAAGAGACCTAGCATGAAGATGGTGAAAGAATACGACATTGTGTTTGTTCAGAACAGTTGAAGAAACCCACGGTACCGCATGCCCCAGGTCATTAACGACCAAATCAAAATGGTATTTTAATAGAAATAAAGGAAGTGCCAGATGCGGTGCAAGATTTTTGCCAAAGCGATGAATTTCAATTCCCTGCAAATTCTCAACGGGTTCGCAGCCCTGCCAGCCTCCGGTCAGCAGAATTACTTTGTGTCCTCTCTCAACGATCCTTGCACAGACCTCGTAAATAGTTCTCTCCGCACCACCGGCTTTAGGATTCAGGGGATCACGGTGTGCAAGCCA
>JBBYJL010000098.1:0-3329 GCA_043196285.1 Thermoplasmataceae archaeon
TATCAGACCTTTCATAAAAGGTTGTTAAAGTGTCAGGAGGGATCTTGCATATCTCCACCGTCTGGTGTAATGCCTGTAAACAGATCCTTCTCCACTGTCTTAATGTCATATCCGCTTCATGATTTGTCTAATGTGAGCGATAACGATTAATACCAATCTGAAATATTTGACTGGATGGCAGCGCACCGGAGAAAGATGGAACGTTTTGAAAGATTGATAACTTTTGATGATGCCATTAAAAGAATGCTTTCTGTTAACTGGAAAAAGATAGGAACTGAAGAAATTCCTGTTGAATTATCCTCTGGGAGAGTTTGTTTTACAACTGTTCGATCTGCCGTTAACGTACCATCTTTTGACAGAAGTGCTGTTGATGGCTATGCCCTTATAAGCAATGATGTGCGTGGCTCATCGAAATTCAATCCTGTCACACTCAAGATCAAGGGTAACATAGAGGCAGGAGATTACGGAGAGAAAGAATTGGATCACGGCTTCTGTTACGAAATTTACACGGGTGGAAAATTGCCAGCGGGTGCCGATGCAGTGGTCATGGCCGAAGATTCACTAAGAAAGGGAGATATCGTAGAAATTCTGGAAGATGCTAGAAAGTATGAGAATGTGTCAAGAGCAGGTGAGGATATTGAAACCGGGCAGATCATTCTTGAGGGTGGTCAGTTAATACGATCACAGCACATCGCTGCTATGATTGCGGCAGGTATTAGTGCGGTAAGAGTCTATCGTAAACTTGTCATGGGAATAATTTCAACCGGGAACGAGCTTATTGGTTCAGACAGTATGGTAAAAAATACAACCCAGCCACTGATCACTGACTATTTTAGAACCACTTTTATGGATACTGTCAATCTTGGAGTGATACCGGATGATGTCCGCATTCTTAAGGAGAAACTGCTCAGTCTTAAGGGCGGTTACAATCTACTGGTAATAACCGGTGGGACGAGCCTTGGATTAATGGACATTGTTCCTGATGTCCTCGACGATATTGCACACCCTATATTTGGGGGGGTTAGAATCAAGCCAGGAAGGACAATCTCACTATACGAACTCGAGGCGGTACCTGTATTCTCTGTATCTGGTCTTCCTGTTGCAGCCCTGATCTCGCTTGAGGCTTTTCTTCCCCAGTATCTGTTGCACGCAATTGGTCTCAGGAGTTCAAAAACTTCAGTAATAGCAAGAATAACCGAAAGGGTTGCGAATAGGGATTCCATGCGATCCTACCTTAGAGTAAGGCTGCGCAACACAGAATCCGGAATGATTGCGGAGCCTTTGAGAATAACTGGATCAGGAATACTTTCATCGCTTCTTAAGGCTAATGGCATAACTGTAATACCTGAAAATGTGGAAGGAATAGAGGAAGGCGATCGGGTGAATGTGACAGTGATTGGGGATGTGTACTGATGGCAGTTATATTTCATAATCTTGCTACTGTGGAGAATGCAAAGAAGCTTACGGAGGATCACACAAAGATGGTGACAGAAAGTGAGTCCGTGATCGTCGCTGGTGCACTCGGCAGGGTACTGTCCAATGATGTGTATTCCCCCATAGATTCTCCTCCTTTTGATAGATCCGAGGTGGACGGTTATGCGGTGATATCATCATCAGTCGAGAATGCTGAACAGGATCATCCTGTAAAACTGACAATTGTTGGAAATTCTAATATAGGCGAGGCTCCAAAGGTCCTGAAAGAAGAATCCGGGTGTTTCAGGATAGCAACAGGTTCCATTGTTCCGTTCAACTCAGATGCTGTGGTAATGGCAGAATACACGAAGGAATCAAAAGACACTGTCGAGATACTCAGAGCGGTCAAACCGGGAGAGAATGTAACGCTATCGGGAACAGATGTTTCCCTGGGTGAGCTACTTCTAAGGAGAGACACCTTTCTTGGACCAAGGGAAATTGCAGTGCTGAGCTCCACCGGAGTAGAGAAAGTCAATGTATACAGGAAAATGAAGATAGGTATAATATCAACTGGAAATGAACTTGTTGAGCCAGGCAGGGAACTTTCAGACGGGCAGATATACGAGTCAAATGGAATTACCATAAAGAACATGCTTGATCAGTACGGGGTATTTGACCCTGAATATCTGGGAATAATCCGGGATGAAATGAATGTTATCAGAAGCACCATCAGTTCCATGATCAAAGACTATGACGTTGTCATTACAAGCGGAAGCACGTCTGCGGGTGAAGGCGACATGGTCTACAGGGTACTTGGAGATCTTGATCCGGGTATTCTGTTTCACGGAGTCGAAATAAAACCTGGAAAACCTACGCTGCTCGCAGCAAGTGGAAGCAAACCTGTTTATGGTCTTCCAGGCTTTCCTGTATCCGCTGTCATGGTATTTGAGACTATCTTTTTACCCAGTCTTCTGAAATCAGCCCATGTGAAAAGATCAATAAAACACGTGATGGCAAAAGTACCTGTGAGAGTAAGTCTGTCCGTGGGTAAGCTCAACCTTATACCTGTGAGCCTTGTAAGACGTGGGGTAAATGTAGCGTATCCACTACTGGGCGATTCTGGAAGTGTTTCCAGGCTCACCAGATCGGATGGTTACATCTCTGTATATGGAGACCGATCGTTCATCGATGAGAACGAGGAACTTAATGTCACCCTTTTTTCTGAAGACGTGGAAGTTCCTGACGTGAATTTCATAGGGAGCCATGACATTGCCCTCGATTCAATATTTCACAGGATTGATCTTAATGTTAAGATCATAAACGTGGGTTCAATGGGTGGGGTTCAGGCTATAAAACGTGGCGAGGCTGACATTGCAGGAGTCCATATCCTGAATCCATTGACCATGGAGTACAATGACTTCAAAGGCGATCCTGTACTAGAAGAAAAATCCGTACTGGTGAAGGGTTACAGGAGGGAACAGGGTATTCTGGTCAAAAAAGGTAATCCTATGAATATCAGGAATATAAGTGACATAGCAGAGAGAGGTGCAAGGTTCGTTAACAGGAACAGCGGATCCGGCACCAGGATATTGATTGAGAAGATGCTGAAAGACTCAGGAATAGATTCCAGATCCATAAAGAATTTCAGATATGAAGTCAAGACCCACAACGCTGTTGCAAATGCAATAAGGAGCGGTCGTGGAGATGCCGGTATTGCAATTAGGCAGGTTGCCAGTATGTACGGGCTTGATTTTATTCCAATCGGTTTTGAGGAATATGATTTCCTGGTTCTTAGAGAGAGCCTGGATAAGCTTTCGTCCTTCATAAACACACTTAAGAGCCAGTGGTTCACCGATCTTTTGAGTAAGGAATTTTCCGGTTATGAGCCTTACTAGCTATTTCGTTAAATTGTTGAG
>JBBYJL010000099.1:0-3287 GCA_043196285.1 Thermoplasmataceae archaeon
CATCTTCCTTCGTTTCAGTTATGTTTATGTACATCCGAACCTATGAGTATTCCGATCAGATCCCTGGTGATTCTGTGAGAGTCAAAGCCGGATCATTCGTCACCAGTCTCCTATCCACCCCTGCTTCATGGTATTATATCAAGACGAAAGGGAGATCAATCTATACGCCGACCTCTTAGGTCAAGAATTAGATCGGTCCCCCGGATCGACTCTCACAAAAGCATCGTCATGCTGTTGCGGTCAGATAACATTTTTCATGATATATATACCACTGCAGTGAAACTTGTCGAGGTACTGAGGAAGGATTTCCTCTCAACCAGGCTCTCCTTCAGACTGGCAACTTATGTAAGATTCACCCTGATGATTGTGGACGAGATCGGATATCTTCCACTCACAAGGGAAGAATCGAACCTCTTCTTTCAGTTCGTATCATCCAGATATGAGAGGAAATCCACCATATACACGTCAAACAAGTCATTCTCAGAATGGGAGTAGATCCTGGGAGATTCCGTAATGGCGTCTTCTGCTCTCGACAGGATACTTCATCATTGCACCGTTGTGAACATACGAGGAGAGTCATACTGGCTGAAAGAACGTAAAAGAACTGGAAATATCGATATTAATGAGGTGAAATAGAAATGAAAGAAAAACTAAAAATGGGCGGAAAATATTCAATTGGCGTTTTTGGAAAAAGGGTGATTGGCGTTGACAATAAGGATGCAAAGGGATCACTAATACACCTGAAGAGGGAACTTTTAGGACAGGACAGATCTTTAAACTTACAAGAGCTCTATCACAAACCCTTCAGAACTTGAGAGATGAAGACAAAAGTGTAGAAAAAAGCAAAACCTCCATTCGCTCACTATGGAAAGCATGTCGGATGTTAGTATACTACAGTTTTCTGCGGTAACTCAACATCCTCAACTTTTTTCAACAGTGAAATACCCGTGACAAATATAGCAACTGAAATTACCAAGACCATAGCCCAGTATTCGTATGCTAAAATGTGATAAAGATTCTGGTGAAAATCTGTGTAATAATCGACATAGACAAGACCTCCATCCACCACTGCATGAATAAGTATGCTTAGAAGAAGAGTGATTCTACCTTTATTCACCAGCCACCCCCATTTCATGAATGTTGCAGTGCCGGGGTGAAACATCACCGGAGACACAATGTTTAGAAAAATTAGAAATGTTTCGAATCGAGAAAATGGTTCTCCCCCAAGAAGTATTTCAATCACAAGGAAAACTATATCAACAACAGCGAATCCAAGCCCTATGAAGAAAGCAGCGTTTTTCTTTCTGGTATCAACTGCAATATATGTTGCACCTTCCTGAAATGATCCAGCAACACCTCCAATGAAAATTGCATAAAGAATATAGTTACTTTTCAGAAGTAATGGGTACTGATCTATCAGAGATGTAAGATTAAATCCATGGTAAAAGAGAAAGATGATTGCTGGCATCGACTCAATAATTTGCTGAGCAATAAGTGCAACCACCATATACAGGGCACCCAACCCCACCCATCTGAGACCAACGAATCTGGATGCACTGAATTTTGATGGCACTTCTCACCAATATTTTGAAATTATTAAGTTAAGGACACTCTTTCAGCAGTTCCCGAGGCATCCTCAACGATTACTGCTGTGCCATATGCCACAATCTCTGTCATTACCTGCCCTATATCTGAAGAATCAAACCTCAGTTCAATTACGGCATTTGCTCCCAGCTCTCTGGCAGCATCTCTCAGCCTGTCCATTGCAGTGTTTCTGGCATCAGAAAGCATTTTTGAATATTCCTTAATCTCTCCTCCCGCTAAAGACCTCAGTCCAGCCATAATATTTCCACCGATGCCTCTACTTCGGACAGTTATCCCCCAGATTGTTCCTATTACTTTAGTAATCTTCTTCCCAGGCACATAATTCATTGTAACCATAGTAATTCCAGATTCATCAGTCATATAACCACCTTAATTTTTTATTCCGTTCTTATCATATAGTTGAAGTCTTATTAAATTATCCTTTTTATTCAAGACCTGAATAAATTATATAACACATCCATTGAAAGCCTTGTTCTTTGGTCTTACAGACAAGATACCAGACGCCATGATCTCTGGTTTCATAGCCATCACTCTCTGCGAATTCTCTTATGCTTTCCCTGACGCTGGAAAGTTGATCTTCTCAATGAGGAATATATTTGCCTGCTAATTCTCTGCTCCATTCCACCACAACGATGCGTCCTGATGTAACTCTCTCTATTTTCCTCATCCCTTCCGCAGGATGTTTAAGATGAGGAATCGAAAAAAGCGATAGAGATGAATTGAAATGATTATCTGGGAAAGGTATATCTTCAGCAATGGATTTTAAAAGCTTCAGACGGTGATCCTTAATTTCGCAGAAGAATTCTCTTTCTAATGTTTGGAATGTTCATGCTTCCAGGTCAATAATGACTATATTGTGATCCCTGTTCTTGATAGGAAAGCTAATCCCGGTATCGAAATCAGTTCTAACGTCAAGTATAGCGAATCTCCTGAGCAAGTATGCAAACATTGATATTACTTTGTAAATTTTACTGTCTTCATTCATGTTAATCCCATTGAAACTATAGTATTATAACTGTTTTATAGACCACCGGACCAAGATTCTGGTTCCCGGACCCCATGATCCAGTTTTCACATAAATAAAACCTTAATAGGAATTCAGATATTATAGCTCCGTGAAAGATTCACTCATTCTTTCACTGAAAGAAATCGTTTATTTTGTCAAGGATATTGACAGAGCCCGAGACTGGTATCTTCAGGCTTTTGGAGGAAGCAGTGAATTTGAAAGCGAACTCTACAATTCTATAAGAGCTGGAGGAGTATCAATTGGCTTTCATCCTTCCGACAAAAAGACCCAACCAGGGGTTAGAGGGCAGGTTGCTTACTGGTTAGTTGATGATATTAGTATTGCCATAAGACATTTCATTGAATTGGGCTGTACAATTTTTAGAGGACCAATAAAGTCAGTAGATTCTGAGTCCGTGGTACAGTTAATTGACCCATTTGGAAATGCAATAGGCCTCATTGAGAGGAAAAAGTAACTATAATACTTTGAAATTATAGTTAAATACCATACTTTTATCACGTAATAAGATTATCCATACATAGGGCGAAAGGAGACAATTCAGGTTCTTAGGAAAATGACTGCTGAAGATCTTGAACAGCGGATCAAGACTCTTGAGAAGGATACAAGGGTACTCAAGCGGCTTTACTTCATACGATACAGGTACGAAGGCTATTCT
>JBBYJL010000100.1:0-3283 GCA_043196285.1 Thermoplasmataceae archaeon
GAAAAGGGTAGAATAAGGATAGTTGTAGGGTGGGTTTATGGCATAGTTGCACCTGATCTTATAAACGAGATTGGAATGGCAGTATCGAGTTCACTGACTGCTAGACAACTCGCGAACTTCCCGGACCAGCATCCAACAACCTTCGAAGGGATTTCCAAGATAGCGAGAAATCTGGTTTGAGAATGGGCATCAAAAGATCTGAAGTCCTGTTCAGATGACACCAAGCTTCTCCCTGAACATAGATGTGACATACCCTTTTATCTCCTTAAAGGTAAGTTCAGGGGGCATTGGTCTCTCGTCGGGATCAACGATCACATCTAGCACAGCAGGCCCATCCGCAGAGAGAAATTTCATCATGGACTCCTCCAGCATGAGGGGATCCTCCACCCTTATACCTGTTATACCAATAGCATCCGCAATTTTCGAGAAGTCAGGATTCAGTAAGTCTACGCCCCATTCTGGATAACCCATGACCTCCTGCTCGAACTTTATCATGCCGAGCTTGGAATTATTGAAGACTATTATCTTTACGTTGCGGTTGTACTTCCTCGCAGTGATAAGCTCCATCATTGTCATAGCAAAGCTGCCGTCTCCTACCAGTGCAACTACGGGTTTGCCAGAGCCGAATGAGGCCCCAACAGATCCAGGTATCCCGACGCCCATGCTGCCTAGCCAGGGTGAGAAGAGGAATGTTCTTGGTATGGATGTCCTGAAGTTCCTCATACCCCATACTGTCACATTTCCAGTATCTACTACCATCAGTGCATCCTCTGATATTTTCCTGGCAAGAGTTGCCACAACCCTTTCAGGCTTTATCGGCTTTGAGTTGTCGTTCTCATTTTTCTCCAGATTCGCGATCCACTTTTCCTTAGATGATGCAAATTTTCTGTAGAATTTATCACTCTTTGTCCTCGGTTTGACGGCATCAAGGAAATCTTTCACGCTGGAAACGTACGGGAGTGAAACATGGAATCTCTTTCCAATATTCCCCGGATTAATATCAACCTGAATCGTCCTGACTTCGTTGTTTATGAATGCCCTGTATGGATATGATGTGCCTAGAAAGATGATTAGGTCACATTTTTCCATGGCTTCCACGGATGGCTTTGAACCAAGCAGCCCAAGTCCTCCCAGTACCCTTTGATCCGTATCTGCAACTATTCCCTTTGCATTCAGGGCGTAAATTATTGGAGATCCGATGTTCTCAGCAAACTCTAAAATCTTTTCTCCGAGTCCAAATGATCCGCGGCCTATGAAAAGAAGCGGTGACCTGCTCTCATCTATGAGGTTCATGGCCGCTTCAGGATTTACTGTGTACGAAGGTTTGACATCATTAATGAAGCCATAATTATGATTCCCCTTTACGGTCATTCTCAATATATCGACGGGAAGGGTGAGGTGGGCTACGCCCCTCCTGGTTTTAGATTCCATGAATGCTCGCCATACAAGATATGATGAGCTTTCCGGACTCGTCAGTTGCTGACTGTACAACGATACGTCCTCAAACAGACGATTCACGTTAATCTCCTGAAAATAATCGGAACCTATGAGATCAGTTTCAACCTGACCAGTCAGAGCTATGACCGGCGCGTGATCCATCTTTGCTTCATAAAGACCGTTCAGGAGATGGATAGATCCAGGGCCAGATGTCCCCATGCAGGCAACAGGTATTCCTGTTACCTTTGCTTCAAAAGCAGCCTCGAGGGCTGCTCCCTCCTCATGTCTGGTCTGGACATACTGGATCTTCTGGTTCTTCCTGAGAGCGTCCATCAGGGGATCAATTGAATCCCCAGGTATTCCATAAATCCTTTCAACACCGCATTTCACAAGAGTATCTACTATGTCTTCGGCAACTGTTACGCTCATCAATAAAACCCAATGCATCTATATTGATCATTGTATGTTAGGTTTTGGATCGTTTCAGTGATTCCAATTAGATGATAGTGTTCGAATGCAGATCGGCGTTTATAATTGTAGACTTTGCTCTAGACTTCGCACGTATTGTAGTCGCAGAAGCTTCTTCGGAACAGGAGGACAGAATAGAAATAACAATGGAATATATGGGGTGGTGCACGGATTTACGGAAGTAGAAAATTTAGCTACGTATGCAAATATATGCTTGACGGCAAGGAAGTATGGAATAGGGAACACACCATTAGCTGAGTTCAGGTTCGATAACGGATCAGTGATATATTCAAAGCTAGAATACCACAACAGGTTCAGATCTGTAAAGGATCGGGCGGCTTTCTTCCTCATTAACGCATCAATAATAAAAGGTACGCTCACAAAGGAAAAGACTATAATAGAGGCATCCTCAGGGAACACTGGGATAGCCATCGCAAATCTTGCAGCGATATTTGGCTATAGTGCGGAAATACTTGTGCCTGCCTCGTCGAGCGAAGAAACGAAGGAAATGATCAGATCTACCGGGGCACTTCTTGTGGAGGTTGAAGATGAAGCGAGCAGGGCAGGCAGGATAAACATAGACGGTTCTCTCAAAGTTCTGAAGGAAAAGATGCAGCAATATCCGGACAGGTACGTGAATCTCGATCAGTATTCCAATGATGCGAACACCATGGGACATTTCTATACCACTGGTCCTGAGATCGTGAGGGAAATAGGCAAGAACATAACTCATGTTATGGCAGGGATTGGAACTGGTGGTACCATTACCGGGCTCTCAAGATACTTTAAAAAGGTTGACAGAAGCATAAGAACGATTGCAATTGAGCCTGTCCCGGGACATCATATACAGGGACTCAAGAACCTCACAGTGTCATCGGTTCCTCCGATCCTGGAGAGGAACATGCGGTTCATTGATGAATGGGTAAGCGTTACTGATGAGAACGCAAGAGATGGAGTCCTCAGGATTTTAAAAGACTATAATATGTTCGTGGGTCTCTCATCTGGTGCTGCATTTTCTGCATCACTCAATATTGCAAGGCAGCACCCTGGATCAAGGATAGTCACAGTCTTTCCTGACAGTGCAGAAAAGTACAGAAATATATATGTTAAAAACGGACTCTTCAACCAGGAAAATTTTGACGCACACATTTCTCAATGGAGAAGGTTTGAAGAGAACGGAAACTATCGCAACTTTCCAGTAATGAAACTTTAACCGACTGGAAAACAGGATAATTGAAACATATCATGCCAGAAGCCCAGGGTTTGCCTTCAATTTGCTGTCCAGTTCTCTTTTAATCCGATCTGCAGGTATCGTCTTTGCAATTTCCTTCACTTCTGAAACGTCTGGATGCGTTATTGCACCCCAGAGGCACGCGAC
>JBBYJL010000101.1:0-3172 GCA_043196285.1 Thermoplasmataceae archaeon
TCATCCCGGATAGGATGCACACTCTACTGACCTGTTACTCCAAAGGAAAAAAGAATTAAAGAGGACCGCTCTGTAGGTGAGAATGTCCAGATGGCTGATACTTGAGGATGGTACTTCTTTTCAGGGCGTCCCATTTGGATCGGAATCGGCATGCAGCGGAGAAATAGTTTTCACGACATCGATGACAGGTTATGTGGAAACAATTACTGATCCGTCATACAGGGGCCAGATAGTGGTCTTTGCAAGCCCGACCATTGGTAATTATCCCCTTAGAAAAGGAAAGATGCAGTCCCAATCACCTCATGTATCCGGAATTGTTACAAGAGATGCTCATGCAATAATGCGATCTGATCCGGAATGGATAGATTTTCACAATCTCTTGTCGAAGCACGGTATACCCGGAATAGACGGAATTGATACAAGGATGATAGTAAAGAAAATCAGGGAAAACGGGGTCATGAAAGCGACTATCAAGGACGATCCGGAAGTTTCTGTGAAATGGGAGGACCCCATGCAGAGAAACCTTGTTTCTGAGGTTTCCCCGCCATCTGAAAAATTTATACAGGGAAATGGAAAAGATACCTTCCTGTTCATTGACCTGGGCGCAAAAGTATCCCTCACGGAGAATATGCTCAAATTAGGCAGCATATACAGCGTTCGCTATGACTTTAATCCTGATTCTGTCAGGGTAAACTATGATGCCATATTTCTCTCGAACGGACCAGGCGACCCTTCCCATGAGTCACTGAAGCCACTGGTAAAATTCGTATCAGAAAACATCGGTAAAATTCCTGTTTTTGGTGTATGCCTTGGTCATCAGATAATCGGGCTGGCAAGCGGTGCAGCTACAGAAAAGATGAAATATGGCCACAGGGGGGTAAATCATGCAGTTACAGACGGATCGTCGATAATGGTAACATCACACAATCACGGTTATGCAATCAACAGATCCAGCCTTGACAATACGGATTTAAGGTTGGTGCAGTGGGATATAAACGATGGAACTGTAGAGAGAATTGAATCATCATATCATAAAATTATGTCAGTACAGTATCATCCTGAGGCATCTCCTGGTCCATCAGATGGATCAGTCTTCTTCAGGGAAATAAAGAGATTGATGGAGGTGAAAAATGCCTGCAAATAAGGATATCAAAAGCGTCCTGGTAATCGGATCCGGCCCAATAGTCATAGGCCAGGCAGCCGAGTTTGACTATGCCGGATCACAGGCATGCCTTTCACTGAGGGAGGAAGGGATAAAGGTTACACTTATCAATTCGAATCCAGCCACAATCCAGACAGACAGATCAATTGCCGATAGGGTCTACATAGAGCCAATGACAGTGGAGGCGATAGAGAGCATAATAATCCGAGAAAATATTGACTCAATTCTTCCGTCGATGGGCGGTCAGACTGCACTCAACCTCACACTTGAACTTCATGACAGGGGGATTCTTTCATTCCATGGCGTGAGAGTGCTTGGAACTTCCGTAGATTCCATAAGACTGGCGGAGGACAGGGGAAAATTCAGCCAGTTCATCAGCAGGATAGGGGAACCAGTTTCACCATCCATAGAAATTTCCAGGAAAGAATTCAGGAATTCATCATTCACGGATTATGTGCCTGGCATAGTCAGGACATCATTCACCCTTGGAGGATCGGGGGGCAGAATGATAAGGAGCGAAAATGATCTTTCGTCATTCCTGAACGAATTTTTCGCCTCGACGCCTGAAGGCGTGGTTGAACTTGAAAAGTCCATGCAGGGCATGAAGGAACTGGAGTATGAGATGATCCGGGACAACAATGGAAATTGTATATGTGTCTGCAACATGGAAAATCTTGATCCCATGGGAGTTCATACCGGCGAAAGCATTGTCGTAACTCCTTCACAAACACTAAGCGATGAAGAATACCAGAAACTGAGGACAGCGGCAATACACGTGGTATCATCGCTCGGTATAGTGGGATCATGCAACATACAGTTCGCCCTTGACCAGAAAACAGGGGATTACTTCGTGGTTGAGGTAAACCCACGAACCTCAAGATCATCAGCACTTGCATCCAAAGCCTCCGGATATCCAATTGCAAGGATTGCATCCAAGATAGCCATCGGCTATAACCTGAATGAAATAAGGAACCCAATCACGAAGAACACCTTTGCAGCATACGAACCATCCCTTGATTACGTCACGGTAAAGATTCCCCGGTGGCCTTTTGATAAATTCTCGCTCGAAAGAACTACCGGCGTCCAGATGAAATCTGTCGGGGAGGTGATGGGAATCGGAAGGACGTTTGAGGAAGCACTGATGAAGGCAATAGCATCACTTGACACCCAGGAATCTACAAGGCTAAGGACCTATGCGAAGGGGGAAGAACTGAAACAGATGCTTTACAGATCAAGTGATCTCAGGATCTATGCCATATTCGAGGCCCTATTCCAGGATATCGATCCATATGAGATTGCGGAACTCACAGGTTATGATCCATATTTCATATTCAAGACGAGAAACATTGTCCAGAAACTGAAAACAATCAGGACAGGCACAGTTCCTGACAATCTTCATGAATTAAAAGAGATCGGGATATCTGACAGCCTCATCTCGGCATATTCAATGGTTCCTGAGATAAGGATAATAGAACAGAGGATATCAAGCAATATCCTGCCAGATTTCAAGGCTGTTGATACATGCTCAGGCGAGTTTGAGGCAGTAACACCATACATGTATTCAACCTATGAAACAGAAGATGAGATCAGCACATCTTCAGGGGACAGAAAGAGCGTACTGGTGATAGGATCAGGTCCCAACAGGATTGCCCAGGGGCTTGAATTCGATTACATCGCAGTCAAGGCCGTTTTCGCTCTCAAGAAAATGGGGTACAGGGCAATCATGCTTAACAGCAATCCGGAAACAGTTTCAACTGATTTCGATATTTCTGATGCACTTTACTTTGAACCGGTTACACTGGAGCATGTCTCCAACGTTATCATCAGGGAGTCAGTCTACAAGGTTATAATACAGGTTTCGGGTCAGACAGGCCAGAATATTGCACTGGGACTTGCCAGGATTTTCGGAGATGAAATAATAGCGGGAACGAAGGCAGGATCCATAGAAAGAATAGAGGACAGAGTCTCATTTTCAAATCAGATCCAGAAGATGTCTATTAGGCAGCCACC
>JBBYJL010000013.1:0-26124 GCA_043196285.1 Thermoplasmataceae archaeon
TTATGATGTCAAATTGAATCTGATGAAAAAGATCACACTGGTGTTGCTTGTTGTCCTGATACTTTTCATGGGGTGGATTCTATATTCCTCCATGGTACAGACAGACATACCAACCTATGGTTCGTCGCCCTATCATGGCCTTCAGAATGGCCTTGGATCTGGAGGGCCAGGAGGTGCTGGTAGCGGATCTGGTTCAACCACTGGGCTAGGATCGATAGGGCTTCCGACCAGTGGAATATCCTTCCCCACAATAGGCAATTTTTTTTCTTTCCATTTACCTTCAATTGACGTGAATCTCTCTTTTCTCGCGTTTTGGATATATTTTCCGCACTTTCCCCATCATCTTGGAGGGTCCAGTCTTAACATAACCCATCCTCTAAAGACAAATACAACAACGCAATCAGGAGGCGGTGGTGGAGGCTCTGGCAATGCATACAGAATACCTTTGCCACTTAACATATATCTCTTCCTATTTTTTGGGATAGTCATTATTGTCTTTGTGATTGTAATTACCCAGGTTGCAGTCTTTAGAAAAAAGGATATCAAAAAGAATGAGGAAAAGGCTGAAGATGCCTTCCCGGATTTTCCCGCGAAAGTGGAGAAAACTGTGATAGAAGAAGCTAAGGAGAAGATAAGATTCATCGAGGATATTGATACACTCCGACCCTGGGGAGAGGAAAAGATTCTCCTCGAATTTGGAATAGATAAAGATCTTCCATTGATCTGGGATTGCGAGAATACACTATCAGTCGCTAGTTCCGGCAATATCAAGATAATATCTTCCAAACATGGGACTGAAACGTACGATGGAACTCGAAGAGAAGTAAAGCTAAGTGAAAGATGCACAGGATTCAGTTCATCTATGGGGGATTTTAACGATTTCAAAATGGTAAGATCCGTTGACTATGAATCTGAATCCATTGACCTTTTTAGGCTCAATTTCCTTTATAATGCAGAAAATAGATCAAGCCTTACGCCCTCTGAAATTATAGAGATGTCCATAGCTTCAGATCCTTCCTGTGATAAAATTGCTCTGAGATCGGTCTTAATGCAATTTGAGAAATCGCTTTATGGAAAGAGGAAAATGAGCAGGATCGAATTTGAAGAATACCTGAGAATGTTGATGAAAGGAAAGACCCCCGCTCTTGGTTTTGTATGCAGGAGAAATTTGAATGAACAGAGCCCTTAGAATAATTTTACCTTTGACAAGAAAGGATTGGGTGATTAATGCCGTCCTGCTGGTAGTACTAATTATACTGGGTCTGTTCATTTTCTTCTTCTGGTTTGTGCTGATCCTCTTTTTTTCGTTCAGTGCAGTACAGGCATTAAGAAAGAAGGGTCAGATCGGATCAGAGACCAGTTTGAAAAGGATGTTTGCTGATCTTTATTTGTATCCATTGGCTTCTCCACTCATTTTCTTAATTCTGTTCAACGTTTTAATTGAGGGGTTCGCGATTAAAGATTATCTTTTGATAATATATCTCGCTGTATTTTTATTGATATCTGGATATCTTCTCTACAGGTTATCCTACTCTCTAAATAGGAAACAGTATCCTTCCCACACAATATTCTTCGGTGGTCTATCCAGAAAAATCACTGTTTTAGGGTTTGCATTACTTCTACTCTTGTATTATTATACAGTATATCTGTCTATTCCTTTGATATTTTATTCCGTTGCTGCGTCTATATCCGACTCAAGATTCATCCTCAGAGACTCCAGCAGCAGTATGGTGAAAGGTGTTGCATTATATTTCAAGGAATCACTTGATCGATGGTTGACCTACTGGGTTGCAATAGGTCTCTTTTTCGATGTGATTATTTATCCTAAGCCAGCTGTCTTCAATCTTTATATAATCACGATTTTTGTTGGTTTACTTATACTGATGGTTATAAGGGCAGTATACAAATCATACAAAGTATCCTATCTTCTTCTGGAGGAAAAAAAAGATACGATATTCTCAAAACATAATTTCATCCCGAAAGTAGCTACGGATGAAACTATTGGATTCCTGATAAATAACTCCCGGGAATTTGTTCTCGATGGAAAATCAGAGAATATTCTAGTTTCCCTATCCTATCTTATGACGCTTTACGGTATGGGATATCAGAGAATAGTATCTATACTGGACCCAATTATTCACTACCGTAAACCGGAGATAATCTATACCAGTACGTCTTTTGCTGAAAAGACTATCAACGATGAAAGGGAAAGCAGGTCAATGATGCTCAGAAAGGTTATAGAGGCGATGGCAGGTGAAAATGTTGAACGGTGAGTTGAGTTCAGAGTATTCAGATGTGATAAACAGTGTGATAGACAGCATTTCTAAATATTATGTTGGGAACAGAAAAAGCGTCGAAATAATTCTTGGTACAATTCTCTCTTCCGGTCACGTGTTGATTGAAGATTTTCCTGGCATAGGTAAAACATTTCTTGCGAAGCTTTTCTCCTCCGCCTTGGGAATAAAATTTTCAAGAATTCAGTTCACACCGGACCTACTTCCGGGAGACATCACGGGAACAAAAATTTACAAGCAGTCTTCAGGAACATTTGAGATCGCAAGAGGACCAATTTTTGCAAACGTTATATTAGCGGACGAAATAAACAGGGCACCGCCCAAAACACAGTCTGCTCTTCTCGAGGCAATGGAAGAAAGCCAGGCAACAATTGAAGGTGAAACAATACATCTCCAGAAACCGTTTGTGGTAATTGCAACACAGAATCCCATAGAATTTCAGGGAACATATCCTCTTCCAGAGGCAGAGCTTGACAGGTTCATGGTTAGAATTTCACTGGGGTATCCTGATGACAGGACCCTTCTCCAGAGGAGAATCTCCTGGGAGAATGATGATCCAAGCTCGAGTATTGAACCTTTAATGAACGCAGATAAGATCAACGAGATCAGAAGATACCTTGAAACAGGAATCACGGTCAGCAGTGAGATACTGGACTACATATCTTCCTTCTCCGCAATCAGGAAGGATGGAAGAGTCCTGGCGGGACCAAGTCCAAGAGGGTTGATTTCCGCTTTGAGACTGAGCAGGGCAGTAGCCCTCCTGAGAGGAAGGGATTTTATTTCTCCTGATGACGTGAAAGAAGTTGCGCCATTTGTTTTATCCCACAGAATAGTGGTGAAACCGGATGTTCTCTTCGAAGAAAAAACTGGACAGTCTATTGTACAGGAATATCTTGGTAAACTGGAAGTCCCCAAATAGGTTGCATGATTAAGGAGTGGGACAGGACCCTACTTGCGCTTGTTTTCATTCTGGGTGTTATAGCAGTAGTGGCCTTTATCTCTTCTTTTCCACCGCTCATTATCTCTGTCATATTCCCACTGATCTTTCTCCTGATAATCCTGTCTCTGTATTCAGAACCCCGGTTATCAGTGGATTCTGTTGAACGCGAGATCACAACGCGTACGAGAACTGAAATTGAACTCAGATTTACAATCAATGTCAATGGAGGTTTAGGATTCTACATAGTGAATCTGCCGGCCCCTGAAAATTGCACTCTGACGGGTGGTTCAAACGTACATCTAATATACGCAAATGGCAGAGCCCGCAGGATAAGTGTTTCATATAAAATGAAGATACTTAGACGCGGAATCTATAACTTCACCACGGTTGGAACTGTGTATTACCCTGTCAACGCTTCAATGAGGATATTGGAAGGAAACAGTACAATAGACCTGAAGATCAAAGTACTACCGGAAATGGATGTGCCTGATCTACGTTCGATCACGTTTGCAACTGATAAACCTATACCAAGAGAACTACGGAGCACTTTTGGACCAATGTCCAATGACTTTGAATCCGTCAGGACTTACCAGATAGGTGATTCATACAAAACAATCAACTGGAAAGCCACTGCAAGAAGCACCGCGGATCCAGGAATTATGATTAACCAGTTTTACAAAGAGGGGTATCAGTCATTTCTGATGCTTATGGACATGGGCTACATTATGGTGAAGGGGACCGAAATTGAAAACGCGCTTGAGTATTCAATATCGTTTACCGTATCTCTGGCTAGAGCACTGCTGGCTAAAGGACAGGATGTTTCCTTCTCAACTCTCCAGTACTCAGAGGGGCAGAAATCAATGCTAAAGAAACTATCATGGAACCAAAATGGTTATCACGAAATGTTGCAGGACTTCATGGAAATTGAACGGAGAGGGTCTCCCAAGTCAAAATATACATTAGACACAAATACACTTTTTTTCATCAGGAAAGAAAGACCTGCGATTATCATCCCAACATCTGTACTCGGAGACAATACAGGATATTTATCCACAGTGCTTCAGATTCTCAGACCTTACACATCCAACATTGTACTTCTGGACATAATATCAGCGGGAATAGTCCTGCGTTATTCCGGGCTTGATCTTGGCAGGAAATTTGTTCAGAAAGTAGTCACTCCAACCAAGAGGGATATGTACAGAAGGCTGTCATCAGGTGCCACAATAGTATCCTGGGATCCTTCATCGGAAAAGATATCAAGCGCAATTATCAGGGTTTTGAGGGGGATTGGACATTGAGATTAGTAAGTGTTAGTTTGATCGGCGCGTTTTTGATGTTTTTTCCATCATTCTCAATAATATTGTTGGCTCCGACAAGCCTTTCACTTGCTCTGGCAATTGTGCCTATAATAATGGTTACAACAGCAGTGTTGATACCAGGGAGATCTAGGGCTTCTATATCACTTAGATATTATTCTATTGTTCCAGTGTTCTTTGTAATACTATTTTCAAGGGGCTTTCTTGCAAGTCAGATTGCAGTTTTTCCGTATATTGGTGACACGGCTGGCATTATTATAGGTATAAGTTTACTATCCTGGGAATCAGGCCTTATTGTGACTCAGTATTCCCAGACTGCAGTCAATGCAAGATCAGTCCTTCTTGAACACGGCTATGAAACGGAAGAGACTGAAAGAGAATTCAATATATTTAGAAACCAGATTCTCATAAACATATTGATCTCTGCAGCAATTTCTCTGCTTTTGTATCTCATACTATTTATAGTACCAAAGATCCGCACAAATGTATTCATACTCATCATTATTTTCCTAGTTGTATACATATTACTATCGAGAATCTTTGTGAGATCGAATCACACCAACAGTCATAATAACTCCTGATCTGGGAACTATTCAATACTCGGTTAACACGGAACTACATACCTATTGGAATTGTATGAAAAAGATAATACTGTATCTCAAATGTTCAGTTAATCCTGTATATACAGAAGGTTTATTGGATCGTATACAATATTACAAACATTTAAATACAATTTATTCTTGATACTTTTATGGAGTTAAAAGGTATTGACAAATATGCCAGATACACCTCTAGGCTGTGGGTACTCCTTGTGTTGGCGCTGCTTGTAGGAAGCTTTCTGAATTTTTTTGACTTCTTCATAATCGGCTTTATCAACACATTTATCTCAAAACCGTGGCACGTTACGGTTGGAGACGCCACATGGCTCATTCTGGCATCAGGTATTGGACTTGTCGTCGGCGGATTCGGAGCTGGAAGACTGATGGATTCCTATGGTAGAAAGAACACTCTTATAATCATGGTTGCGCTCTATGCAATATTTAGTATTCTTTCAGGCGCGGTCCCCACTGGAGACTGGCAATTACTGGCATTCTACAGATTTTTCATAGGTCTTGGCGTGGGTGGATCTTTTGCAATTGTATTTCCGTATGTTGCAGAGTTTGCCCCTGCAGACAAGAGAGGTTTACTGGTTGGACTGGTTGTTGTAGGCACTCCAGTTGGAACGCTGCTGGCTTCGCTCAGTTCTGCATATCTTGAACCAATAATAGGTTTCAGAGGCCTCCTTTATGAAGGAGGGATACCACTTATATTGATTCCACTTCTGATCTTTTTTACTTATGAGTCCCCAAGGTGGTTAATCACGAAGGACAGAATCGATGATGCAAAGAAGGTAGTGGCCAAAGTATACAAAATGGACCCCAATAAGGTAGAAATAGATGTCAAAGACTTCGCAAGCTACAACAAGAAGACTAAGTGGCGGGAACTTTTCAAGTATCCGAAACCGCTTGCGACAACATGGATCATCAGCTTTACGTTGCAGTCTGTGTCATACAATTTCACAATCTGGGGACCAGCGCTTCTGGTATTTGTCCTCGGTATCAGTGCTCACCAGGCTTCTTATCTCTTCATATTTGTGTCTATCTCAGGACTTTCAGGAAGAATAATATTTGACGTTTTATTGGATAAGATTGGCAGGAGATTTGCCGGATTCTTTACTAGCATGGGGGCTGTAATATTCCTTGTGCTTGGCGGGGTATTCCATTCCTATGTGATAGGTGCAGTTTCCCTGTTCTATATTCTTGCGCTTATCAGTTACTTCTTCCTGGACGCAAACTGGCCTGTACTGACAGTGGTAGGCTCAGAAGCCTGGCCGCAGGAGGTAAGAGGTAGCGGTTGGGGATCTGGGTATGGATTTGGCGCGCTTGGAAAAATATTGGGTACTATAGTTCTTGCACTGCTCATAGGTGTTGGGATAACCATATCTCCAAAGCCGTCACTTGCAGGAGTCCTTCCAGTGTTCATCTTTTTCGGGGTAATGATGTTCATTTCCTTTCTTGTATTCCTGTTCATATCACCGGAAGATAAAGGAAAATCACTGGAGACAATAGAGAAGGAGCAATTAGGAAAATAGGCAATGACAACGCTCATTACAGGCGGTGGTGTAATAGGTTCTCACGCCGCCTCATTTTTACAAAATAACAGTGAGGACGTAGTTATTTTAGAGTTCAGGCCACAGATTGATGCAATGAATAAGATAATTTCAAATCCAGAGAATCTGGTGATCAAGGGTAGCGTACTTGACCGGGATCTGCTTATGGAGATAGTTGAGAAACACGCTGTCAGCAAAATAGTCCATACAGTTGCGAATCCTCTCCTCAACGCAGGCGCACAGGACAATCCATACGAGGCAATAAATCTCAACATTATGGGTACGGCAAACGTTCTTGAGATATCCAGGAAACTTGACCTGGAGAGAGTTGTTTTTCTAAGTTCCGCAACCCTTACAACAAATCTCCAGCCCGCGTCAGAAATAGGAAAAATGTCTGAGGATAATATTCCGCGAACCACAAATATATATTCCAGCACGAAACTTGCATGCGAGAACCTAGGCTTGAACTACACATCCCTGTACGGCCTAGATTTCATTGCACTCCGGCCGGTTGGGGTGTTTGGTCCCTGGACGGGCAAGGGAGGTGGTGGAAGGTCGAATATGATGAAAGCGCTGATTAATGATCTTTCAGATGGGAATGTTGCATCTATAAGTCCATGGGTTGGAGAGCTGGTTTACGTAAAGGACGTTTCCCAGTCCATATTCAAGGCTGTTACCAGAAAGAAGCTCAAAAGCAAAATCTACAATGTGGGAATGGGAAAAATATATTCCCCTGATGAAATCGTTTCCATCATTGAAGACCAGTTCCCAGGTGCAAGGGTCAGTATCAAGGCGGAAGGCGACATGTTGAAGTTCAAGACTTCGATTCAGGCAGAAGCTCCTCTCGACCTTAAAAGAAGTGAGATCGAACTTGGCTATCATCCTCAATACAAAATGCCGGAAGCTTTAAGAGACTACTTCAACTGGCGGAAATCGTTCTCGGGATAGACTTTATCATAAGGGACTTTTTCTGGACATAGCTTTCAGGACGGCACATGATAGTTTGATTGTTGGACAGTTCATGCGGTTGTTCTCACATAGTTTCCCCAGGTATCCGAATAGAAATTCAGACTCATTGCTTCTGTTGTTCAAAACATCCTCTGCCAAAATGGACCTAAAGTCATCTCTCATTTCAAGGAACTTCCTTATAGCCAGATCCCTGCTTTTAGATCCGAGTCCTACGCCGATCCTCCTTGACACTAAAAAAGCCTCGTTTACAAGATTAATAGTAGAGGCAATTGCACAGTCGTTATTCTTAATTTCTTTTACTGTAGCAGAAAGAACTGCTGTCATGTTACATGCAAGATTAAAGAGATATTTCTCCCAGACAGACTGGAATACATTAGATTTCAATTGAACATCGAAACCTGCTTTCCTGAGCGTTTTCTCTATTTCATTAATGATATCGAGGTTAGCTGAAAATTCGGTTCCAACAGTAATTGTTGGCTTCTGACTGATGTAAATGATGTTACCATCCTTATCCCTTCTTGTTTCCATTGATACTGAACCACCGATCAAATTCTCTATACCCACAAGCGGGATCAGATAATCGATATGTCTTATTCCATTCAATAAAGAAATAAACTTAGAACCCTTTTCATTTAGCTTCAGTAGTGAACTTTTCAGAGACTCTAAATCATAATTCCTTACTGATATAAAGACTACATCGAAATGGTCGTCTCCAGTAACTGAAGAAATAGTTCTGACCTTAATATTCGATGCCTTGCCGTCTTGAATTATAGTGATTCCTTTTCTATCAACCTCGTCTTTCCTGTGTTCCCTAACTAGAAATGAAACATCCTGATCAGAATTTATTAGTTTATATCCTAAAAAACCCCCAACAGATCCGGTTCCAATGATTAGTATTTTCACGGAATAGGATCCATTATAATATTAAAAACTATTGCGTTATGTATACATCAATCTCTGAGGGCAGATAAAGATGTAATGCTTTCAGAAACGATGTAAGACACTTGGTATACAAAATTACAAAGAGTTTTATAGTAACTAATTATTCTTACTTAGTGTTAGGTTAGGTGTTTGTATGAGTGAATTAATTGATTTAAGTCATAATTTTGAAAAAAATATGCCTGTGCCTGACTGGCCGGGGGAAAATCGACAGGAATTTGAACTAATAGAATACAGGGTGACTGTAAATACCGGTACGCAGAACAATCTTAGGATGAATCTGCATTGTGGAACACATATAGATGCACCGTATCATTACTGGAAGCCTGGAATTTCTGTTGAGAAGTTGCCACTTAAGGACATGATGGGTAACTGTTACACCATAGATCTTCATAAGGAAGCTTTGGAAGAAGTTACTGCAAAGGATTTAGAGCCTGTTGCAAGCAAAGTATCCAGAGGTGAAATGCTTTTTATCAATACGGGTTGGTACAAGAAATGGCCCACAAAAGAATATGAGACTTCATATCCTTATCTTTCGCTTGAGGCAGGAAAACTCATAACAAAGATGGGAGTATCAGTTCTAGGGCTTGACACGCCAGGTCCTGATGCTCCGATAAGGAGTGGTAAGAGGCATGGAGATCCGTTGCACCTGGAATTGCTGTCAAAAGGAGTTCCGATAATTGAAAACCTTAACAACCTTGACCCATTAAACGGGAAGAAGGTTCTGGTGTATGCTTTTCCTATTAAGATTGCCGGCTCAAGCGGGGCACCATCAAGAGTGGTAGCTTCAATTTAATTAGGCAGTGATCAGTTGGATCAGAAAGTCATTTTGCTGTCGAAGAAAGACAACGTTGCAGTAGCTATAACCCCACTGCATAAAGGTGATACTATACAACTCGATGGGATAAAAGTGCCTGTAGAGGAGAATATTGATTTCGGGCACAAAATTTCGCTGATAAATATAAAAAAGGGACAGGATATCATAAAATATGGTGAAATCATAGGACTTGCCACACAAGATATCCCTGCCGGGCGTCTCGTACATATTCATAATATAAAATCACTGAGGGCGGGTAAAAATGATTGAAGTAAATGGATATTGGAATCCGGACAAAAAAGCGGCCCCAAGGAACCACACTCTGATTCTGTCGTTGAATTCATTCTGTAACAACGCGGCACGGTCCATCCATAATATCGTTTCTCCCACTGTTCTGATTTCGCATCCTCATGGAAGAAACGAAATTGGAATCAACAAGGAAAGGTTGTGGAAATCACTTCTTGGAAACGCACTAAATCCCAATGTATTCTCAGTCCTTGTTGTAGGATATGAAGAAAAGACAACGGGTGCATTTGTGGAAGAACTGAAGAAGAGATCAAAAAAGACTGTTGAAAGTGTGCTTGTTCTAAATGGTGGCACATTAAGTGCAATTCATGAGGGTTCCAGTAAGGCGGTCGATCTTGTTCAGGAAAGTTCTGAATATCAGAGACAACCAATCCCACTATCGGAATTCAGCGTGGGACTTAAATGCGGCAGCAGCGATGCAACTTCAGGAATAGCTTCAAACCCTGCACTTGGAAAAGCAGTGGACAGGATTATATCTCTAAAGGGCACTGCTATTTTTTCTGAAACTACAGAAATAATCGGCGCGGAACATATCCTCGCTAGAAGAGGGATAGACAAGAGTGTTGCGAGGGAAATCATGGAAGCTGCAAAGAGAAACGAGGATCTTGCAATCTCGCTGGGTGTGGATCTAATTGGAACAAATCCGGTGCCTGACAATATAAAAGGAGGTATCAGTACTATAGAGGAAAAGTCCATAGCATCAATAATGAAATCCGGGTCTTCGCCGATTAATGGTGTTATTGATTATGCCACGCCTCCTCCCGGAAAGGGTCTTTATTTCATGGATTCACCGTCAGCGGCTACGGAAGTAATGACTGCCCTAACTGCAGCAGGTGCATCGGTGATATTGTTCACAACCGGTTCAGGGAATCCTGTAGGGTCCCCAGTTGCTCCTGTGATAAAGATCACTGGAAATCCTCTTTCTATAGTGAAGATGAGGGATCACATAGATGTTGACGTTAGCGAGATCATAAGTGAAGGAAAGTCAATAGACTTCGGTGGAGAGAAGATCTTCAATACTTTGTTAAAGGTACTTTCCGGGCGGCTGACCAGATCTGAGATACTTCATCATGACGAATTCGCGCCTATACCGGTGGGCCTATGACAACTAACCATTACATGGCCATAGTGGAATACGGCAAAAAACTCATGGAAACGACTTCAGAAATGAAACCATTGGCACGCGATTATGCAAGGGTGAGAATAAGGGCAAACGGGGTGTGTGCAACTGACGTCAAGCTTGTCGATGGAGTGGGTTTTCACCCTGATCTCCCTTTTGTTCCAGGGCACGAGCCAGCTGGACAGGTAGAGGAGGTAAATTCCGAGGCACCGAAATACAGGGATTATATTGGAAAGAGATTTGTTATCCATCCACACATTACATGCGGCGAGTGTGAAAACTGCCTTTCTGGCAGGGAAAACGTGTGTCTTGCGGTTAAGGGCAGCCTCGGTATCTCTATCAATGGCGCTTTTTCAGAATATGTAGACGTACCCCTCGTAAATCTGATTCCTATTCCCGACGAAATGGATTTTTCATTCGCCGCCCTTGCAGGAGGAGTTGTTGCCGTTCCACTTCTAGCAATTCGAGGTCTTGGTGATCTTATCAACAGGGATGTGGTTGTGATTGGTGCGGGGGGATTGGCTATGGTCGCAATACAAATCCTCAAGAATGCCGGATCTAACGTAATTGTTGTAGGCAGGAAAGATAAAAAACTTGATCTGGCAAAGGAATTAGGTGCCAGGTTTGTGATTAACAGTACTAATACAGATTATGTGAAGGAAATAAGGGAATTTACCAATGGTATCGGTGCAGACTATGTTTTAGATCTCGCTGGCGATCCAAAAGAGGTCCCTGTTGCCATAAATTCTTTAAAAAGAGGGGGGACATTCTCCATTGTGGGATACTCTTCCTCAACGATCAACCTTGATTACAAGAAAATAGCACTGGACGCAATTAGAATTCAGGGATCTAGATCCTATACCAGAAACGATCTCAGAATTTCTATAGGTCTAATAAAAAACAAACTGGTAAAGCCAATCATATCGCACAAGCTTCCACTAACATCAGCCAATGAGGCTATATCAATAGTCAGGAGCGGGATTTCAATGGGCAGGGTTGTTCTGGAGTTTTGAAATTTTATTTTCCCGTGGGGAGGTTTATAATCAAAATATGATAACAAATTTTTTCGTAAATTAGAGCAATACCTTAATTTAAGTATGCGGATTCATATCTATCATGGTAGAAAGCACTAATCTTTCACGGATAGCGTATGATCGTATCCTGAACAGCATTATCACTGGGAGGATAAAATTGGGATCTCCTGTTTCCCAGAATGCATTTTCGAAGATTCTTCCAATGAGCAGGACTCCCATAAGGGAGGCACTTTTTGCGCTGGAGCATCAGGGTTTGCTCGTAAAGGATGGCAACAAATACTTTGTGTCCTTCATATCAAAGGAGGATATCGTCCAGCTATATGAGGTGAGAAAAATTCTTGAAGGGAATGCTGCCAGGCTATGTGCTGAAAAGATCAACTCGAATCAGAGGAAATCGCTAGCATTCCTGATGCGAACCATGAAGATGCAATCCGAATCAAGGGATGCTAAACCCGAGGATATTGCAAGTTTAAATGGCCACCTGCATGAAATGATTGCAGAAATTGCCGGTAATGCCTATCTCAAGAAATTCATAGATGAAACATTGTTGCAACTGAAAATAGTGCGGATAAGCCTTTTAGTCTCAATGGAAAGAAGATCAGAAGAATTTAAGGATCACCAGCAGATCATTCAGGCGATTCTCGATAGCGATCCCAGAAGAGCGCAGGAAGCAATGGAAAAGCATGAAGAAGCTGTTCTTGATTTCGCAGAAAAGACTGCTTTTAAAAAACTATATGTGGAATAAATATCTAAGCTATCCTCACAATAGCAGGGCGTTTCAAACTTCAAAGATTGCTGGTGGAATCTCCGTGGGCTTGAATTCTCCTCGACCAGAAGGTATTATATCTGCAACGATAAGCTACCTGATTTTAAGGGTGCAGACACCTATATGAGATTAACGGGGGAGATCCAAGAGAGGTTGTTATTGACAGTTCGCTGATATGCTCTGGAGGCTGTTCCACTGGAACTCTTTCTCTCTTCCTCCCTCATGGTTGATAACCTCTTCCTGTATGGTTTACGATTCCTCATTATGGAGTATATATGATATAGAAGCTTTCTGCCAACAACAATGTATGCCTGTGTCGGTTTCTTTCCCTTTGCAATCTCACGGTTGAATATGCCAAGGAATTCTTCATTCTTATGCGTCACTACTGATACAGCACACTCATGGACAGCGTTTGAAAGATATGGATTCCTTATTTTGGACATGCCGATTGCATGACTCTTTCCTCCGCTGCCTGCAATCATGGGAACCTTGCATCCGTATGACTGAAGCTTCAGTGCTGAATCGAACTGATCTGTCTCACCGATCTCGGAAACGATTGCAGCTGCATGCACAGTACCGATGCCCTTCATGCATGGATCAATATGCAATCCTACCACTATCATTTCTCTCTGCTGGCTGACAGGAAATATGTTCGCTTTCGCCCTCTATCATGCGAAAGATGACTTCCATCTCACACAAGTTAAAAATGGGTTATCTGAGGGTTAATCCTTTGGGATGATTGGTGGTTTTACGAATCCGTTCCAGAAAATGCTCCAGCCCTTCAATATATATGTGGTCAGCCCATTGATGAAATAAGGGTCAGAAGAAGCCAAAGCCTTCACTTCTTCGACTGATGCTGCTTCCCAAACCAGGAATGAACCCGTATTGTCGACTATACGTCCAGCAAGTTTGAGTTTCCCGGAATTCAGCATTTTCAAAAGGTACTCCCTGTGTATTTTCTTCATCTCGTCGGACGGACTCTTTACAAATGATGTTGTTTCCACTACATACATATTTTTTTCACTTCCATATTAGTTTTTGTCCATTAGTGCCCTGAGTTCCTCATCACTAATTGGACCTTTTCTTGCCAAAGCGATATTTTTGAGTTTTCTGAGTATAGCCAAAGCCTCTACCTCATCAAGTTTAATGCCGAATTTATCTGCTTTGTAATAAATTGTGTCGATGCCACTCTTCTTTCCATTAATTATTTCGACGTCTGAATGTCCTACAACCTCAGGGAGAAACGGGAACATCTCAAGGGGCATGTTCATCTTTTCAAGTCTTCTCCACCAACTTGTAAGTATACCGGATTCCACAGAAAATATTCCATCACCAACTATCGGTTTCTGAGGCGGAAATCTCACTCCAGATCGTTCACGGGCGAGAACCGCCAATGATCTTAGCATCTTAGTATCTATCTTGGTTCCAATCCTATAGAGGTATCTAAGTGCCATTACACTTTCCTCAAGCGAAGCGTTTCCACTCCGCTCTCCGATTCCTGTGAGACTCACATGAATTGTTGAAGCGCCTCCAAGAACTGCAGAGATGGTATTTGCAACAGCAAGTCCAAAATCATTGTGTGCATGTATCTCGACTGGTTTATTAGTTTTAGATTTTATCTTCTTAATAAAGAATGTCGTAGCCTGCGGATTTAGTACACCGAATGTATCCGCAAGTGCAAAGGAGTCCATATGTCCTTCCTCGATAACCTGTCCAGCAATCTTCCAGAATGTATCAAAAGGTGCTCTCGTAGCATCAATAGTGAAGAATGTTACCCTTAGACCGTGTTCGTGGGCATATGATGTCGCCTCGACTGACAGCTTCACTGCTTTTTCTATATCCCATCCATATGCATACTTAATGAGATGGTCGCTCGAGGGTATCTCCATGACAATCCCATCAACGTCTGCGGAAATTGCATTATCAACATCCTGCTTCATGCATCTTGCAAAAGCATATATCTTACTGCCCAGCCCTAAATGAGAAATTTCCTTAACCACCTTTGCATCCTCTGCAGATACGGATGGCATTCCGGCTTCTATTCGGTCAACGCCTGAATCTGCCAGCATTGTTGCTATTTTGATCTTGTCGTCTCTCCTGAAGGTTATTCCAGCCTGCTGTTCACCATCTCTGAGCGTTACATCATGAATTTCGATATTGTTTGGAAGATTCTCATTTCCAAGTACCTCACTGTCAAAATCATAAAAACTCACAAAGTGTTGATCGTCTTTGTGCTGATCTGTTGATACCATTTTGAATTATCATTTATAGCTATTAAAATATTTCCTCTATTGTATACAGAACACAAATGGTTTTAGCATCATTCAATTTATTGCTTGTTTGGTATCCTCAGTAAGTTTGCTTTGTGAGAAATTATTTGACCGCTAATAGGTCCTGATTCCTCGCTGCTGAGGAACATTATTAAGGACATCATTTCCTGAGTAGTAAAAACCTCGCCAGTCTTTACCGCCTGTTCAATCTGGGCTTGACTTCTTCCTTTGCTCCAAAGCTCTGTGAGTGTTGGTGGCGGTACAACAGAATTAATGGTGATGTCCTTCTGCATATCCCGAACTTCCACACTTAATGACCTGGTAAATGATTCAAGAGCAGCCTTTGACGCAGCATAGTCAGAGTTGTTCTTCGCAGCATTTGAATTGACAGATGAAAAAAATATGATTCTACCGTATCCATTGCCTATCATATGTTCAAGAGCGTACTTTGCCGTTATCATTGGGCCATAAGTATTGATCCGGAAAAGTCTGTCAATCTGATCGGTATGCAGTTCGATGAATGGTTTTCTGTTGATTATGGAGGCTGTATAAATCAGTACGTCCATTTTCCTGAACAAGTTGATAAAATTAAGAACGGAACTTTTGACTGACGACTCATCTGTCACATCAGTGTAGAAAAACTCTGCCCTGATTGAATTGTTTCTCAACCTCTCCATTGTTTTCTTGCCGGTCTCTTCGTCAATGTCCAGTATACCAATGCTCGCTCCTCGAATTCCCAGCGCAAAACACACCTCGCTTCCTATTCCACTGGAACCACCAACAACTGCTACATTTGAATGGCTAAAGTCGAATTTAATATTTGTATACATACATAGGTAAATACATATAGTATTTTAAAGGCTGTATCTTTACAGCAAATGATCCAGAAGCTTTTTCAATTTTTAGTGGTGCGACAGGAAATAGCGATTGACCATTCGACTTTCCTACTTATCACGTTTATTAGTAAAAAAACAATGAGGTTCCAATGAATATTTTCAACGATAGAATATTGCAGGGAAAAAACGTCCTGATCAGTGGAGGGGGGACTGGCCTGGGGAAGGAAATGGCAATCGGCTTCGGAAAACTCGGTGCTAATATAGCAATAGTTGGAAGAAGAGACCAGGTGTTAAAAGACGCTGCAGCGGAAATACGGAGATCTGGGGCAAATGTGGCATATTCCAAGTGTGATATTCGCGATCCAGATCAGGTAAGGAATTCTGTGGAATACTTCATAGCCGAATTTGGTAGCATTACAACACTGGTGAACAACGCTGCGGGCAACTTCATCAGTAAGACAGAAGATCTCTCCCTGAACGCATTCAATGCAGTTATAGGTATTGTACTGAATGGAACAGTAAATCTAACAATGGAGCTGGGAAAGAGGTGGATTCGGGGGAAACAGAGCGGAGTGGTTCTCAATATTTCTACAATTTACGGCTCAACTGGATCAGGATATGTTGTTCCTTCCGCAGTAGCAAAATCAGGAGTTATATCACTTACAAAGTCACTTGCTGCAGAATGGGGAAAATATGGTATAAGGCATGTGGCAATTGCCCCTGGAATTGTTCCAACTGAAGGTGCAATGTCTCGGCTGGCTCCAACAGATAATATCAAGAAAATGCTTGTTGACAGAATACCACTAAAGAGATACGGAAGAATGGATGAGCTTGTGAATTTGGCCACTTTTCTCATCTCTGACGGTTGTCCATACATTAACGGTGACGTGATATCCATAGACGGGGGCGAAAGCATCTGGTTATCTGGGCAGTTCAGTTTCCTCGATGTGTTGACTGACCAGGAATGGGAGGCAATCAAGAGCCTGAGAAAATAATAAGATCTCTGAATATTGATATCTCTCAATCAAAACAGATTAAGAACATGACCTCAACTCTAAATGATACGGATGATTGTGTTTCTGAACTATTAAGTATCAAAGTGCTTGGGCTGTGATGGGTAGCCCGTGAGAATTGCTTGACATTTTTAGTTCATTGAATTCCTGATCGTAAACGGATTATTCTGTATACCCAAGTCTAATGTAGCTTTCCTCTTCTCAAAAAAGTCTTAATCCTTCATCAACATGATAATCCATGTCAAGGGGAAACATAGCATTAATTGGAGTTAGTAATTTTCTCGGCAAATCTACAGCATATGTGATGTTGAAAGATGGTTTCAGGGTTTCCGTCACGTCGAGAAATGAGAAGAAACTTGATCTGATCAGATCATCTCTCGAGAAATTTGGAGAGATATTCAGCATTCCAGGAAACATTTCTGATCCAGTTTCTGCTGAAGTGACAATGGAGGCTGTCAACTCGACGCTTGGAAGTATAGATCATGCAGTTGTTATGATTGGAGGGTTCGTAAACGACACAGTAACCGATCCAAGTGGAATTGATTCAATGATGCAAAATCATATTTATTATACCACATTCGCAGTGAGATCTGCGATAAGGTACCTGCACAAAGGTTCCTCGATTGTTCTAGTGACAAACATCGGTGCGATAGAGCATGGAGATCCCAAGGCATTTTCATATTCAATCGCAAAGGCAGGTGTTGCAAGAATGACGGAACTGCTTTGTTCTGAGCTTATCCCAAAGGGAATAAGAGTAAATGCGGTAGCTCCAAATTACATTGACCCAAGTTTCGACGTAGGCAGGGACTGGAGATCAATGAGAAAACTCGGAGACTTGAAGACTCCCCCTGAAGACATAGCATTGGTGATTAAATGGCTTGTTTCTGATGATGCCGGATGGGTTAATGGTGCAGTTATTCCGGTTGACGGCGGCTACCGCCTGAAGAAATAACTATTTCATTGGCCTCTAAGACACATTGATCCTGATTTCAACTGGCGCAATTTCTCGATCCTTTCTCATGCTACATCTGATACGAAGGCTTGCGGAGGAGCTTTTCTTGATCTCGATAGGAAGTTCTGGAGAAACTTTGAGAAGACTAACATTCCCTGTCAGAACATTCACGCTTTTCACGGTGATGCCTCCATCTTCCTTGGTATTCTTCAGGATTATATACTCCTCAAATTCTATCCGGTCTTTCCCACTTCTTATGAATCGCCTCTTGCTAAGAAGCACTCCGAAGCTCAGGAGACCTTCCCTGCTTAAATTTCTGGATATCAGGAATTTAAGAGGTTTGAACCTGAATATTGGGTCAAAATCGATGTCGGGCTTGAAATCACTCTCGGATACAACCTCATATTTTATTGCATTGATCTTGTTGTAGATTACATCCTTTAACGTCATGTATGAAATTGTGAAAAGCAGGGCAGACATGAATACAAGCGATCCGAAGAAAACAATGAAGTTGAAGCCCAGTATAACAAGCTGCAGAATAAACATTACAAAATCGATAATGATCTCTACAGAAGCGAGCGTGATTATAAAAGCGGTGTCAATGGTCAGCAAGACAAATACAACTTTGGTCTTGGGCATTGGCTTCAATGCATTTGGGTTGAACTCTTCCCTAAACTCCCTGAACTGCTTGCCACCAAAATATGTATGAAGTACTGCGAACACTGCTGGCGCAATTGCAAATATTGTAAAGATAAGAATCATTACACCAAAAAAGAGTACAGAGTTCATAACTTGCTGACTCATATCCCATATATATTTAAAAGTTCACCTTAAGATAAAATGCCCGTTATCTGCCGGCCTGCAATTTTTTGAGATTTCAAAGTGATAATGCATTCTCTCTAAGATCGCTTTCCTATTCATGATAAAAAGTTTATATCGATTACGAATGCAACGTTAATGCCTATCTATGAACCAAACGAAAAAGAGATAATGAAAGAATATGTAACACTGATCAAAGGTGAGGAGGAGGAGTCAGAGGGGACACTTTTTCTCACTGACAGGAGGCTGATATATGAAAGGAAAGGGAAGCGTGGAGTCTTTAAGGCAACCTCCCCGCAGGTTGTAATTGATATTCCTCTATATGAAATTACGAATCTTTCAGATGCTATTCCCAGATTCAAAGCTTTTACCAAAAAGACAATAACTGTTGAATATAACCTTCAAGATCACAGGGAATCCTCCCGGTTTGAGGTCAAAAAGCCTAAGATATGGAACGAGAATATCAGGAAGTGGGCAGTTGATGCAAAGCGGATACACGAAGAAGAAATCAAGAGATCTGAGGAAGAAACCCACAGAAAAGAAGTCGAGATGGCCCGGGCTAAAGCGGGAACAACAAACGTAGGCGTTATGCATGTGAACACTGGTGCAGGAAGGGAAATTTATCCAGACAGTTCTAGGTCAAAGGATACAGTGGTTGATGCCGAAGACATGGGATCAACTCAACTTCAGGCTATGACGAAGAACCCTCCTTCAAAAGTCAAGAAAAAATGCAAGGAATGCGGATACCCTCTGGACGATAACATGAAATATTGCCCGAACTGCGGTACAAAGGTTGAATAATCATATGACACTAAAAAGATCAGCTATCATTACAGTAGGCAACGAGCTTCTCAAGGGCAGAACCATAAACACAAATTTTGCAAAGATAGGAAAAGCTCTTACCTTCTCTGGATACGAAGTATTCAGAGGATTCGTAATTGATGATAGCCTTGAGTCGATATCATGGGCTGTCAGATCTGCAATTGAGGTTTCTGACATTGTGATAACCAGTGGAGGTCTAGGTCCAACCTTCGACGACATGACGCTTAAGGGAGTTTCCATCGCTCTTGGCAGGGAAATGGTGTTTTCAGATCAGGCAAAGAGCCAGTTACAGGGATGGTATTCACACCTTGATCTTGAGATGACTCCCGAAAGGGAAAAAATGGCGTTTGTCCCAGATGGATCTGAGATAATACAGAATCCAGTCGGAGCAGCACCCGGAATTATAGTTTCGAAGGATCAGAAGCTTATCGTTTGTCTTCCAGGAGTTCCAGCTGAAATGGAGGCCATGCTTAATCTGATCATAGACAGGATAAAAAATCCGGGATCTTATTACTATGAAAAAAGTGTAAGATTGTACGGCATCATGGAAAGTACGTTTGCGCCTTATGTAAATGAAGTAATGAAGAGGGAAGATGAACTGGTATACATAAAAAGTCATCCCCTGAACAGGGAAAACAATTTCCCTGGAATTGAGTTAGAGGTATCTGCAAGATCAGATAGTCAGGAAAAGGCTGAGCAGAAAGTAAATTCCATACTTGAAGAGATGACTGAACTGGCAAAGAAATTGAAATCATGACATTGTTTTCTCAGAAGCAATTCCTATTATTCTGGAGACAGGGGTTGCTAGTTCTCCCAGTACCTTGAGTCTGTCTTTAGTATAATCACCATTTAGCAGGGCGGATAATGTTGTGATTTCACTTCCCTGCAGCTTCAATGCATTTATTTTTGAAACAACAATCTTGCTCATGCCAATAAGGAGATAGGAAAGATCCAGAGATGTTAAAATATCATTTTCATCGAGTATGAGCTTTGTAAGTCTTAGTTTATGCTTCTCCATTTCAGTGAATGTGGTTAACAGGAGTTTTAGTACGCCTGTCAGAGTGTTCACATCCAGTGCATTGGTAAGCCCATGCTGGTTCATGATATCCACAGTCTGGGAGCTATCAGAATATTCAGCCCCAAGAATTGAGTTGTCTTCATAACTTGAAAGCGAAAACTTGGCGGAAGCAGCCTTTTCATCATCCCTGAATATGACTGTGAGAGTTTTGTCAGACAGGTCTGCTTCTGCAAGATAATATTTATCGATTTTCTCAAAGTCAACAGTTGGTTCCTTGCTTGCCCAGGTAGTTGCAAACCTCACAGGAAGCTTGAATCCCTTCGATAATGTGGAGAATGTTAGAATCGACGAAAACAGATCAAGATCAGCAGTCCTCAGAGAAAACTCGTAATTCAGACTCACATCCTCAACAACATTCTGTTTCTTCTTAACCTCTGTACCAATATTCATCAGTGGACTGTCATATTTCGTAACAATACGATAAGAGGCCCTGCCATCATAGGATCCGTTTACAAGCTTCATTGATATCTTGAATGTGTCAGGTGGAATCGAAAGTCCAAGGAAATACGACTCGATACTTTTGATAGCCTTATCCTTTTCCTGATTTGCTGCGTTCTCCAGTTCAGACAGACTCTTCCCCATAGCTTCTGTGAAATTCCCTTTGTAGAGGGATATAGCTGAATCAGTGAATGTTCTGATCTTATCGACAAGATCCTTTATATCTGCAAGGCCGAAGGAAGAGACCTTTGAATCAAGGTACGTAGAAATATCAGGTCCGAGTGTGTCCAGCAATGCTGTCTTTGCCTTGATCTCTGCCTTCAAGGCTTCTGACTTCACTTTCAAATCACTGTACTGTCCCAAGGACACGATGGCCTGGACCGGGTTGTTCAAAAGATTCTTTAAAGCCTCTTCAGGTTTGAATGATACACCTGCTACTGACATGCGTAACCCTGTAATCACATAGGACATAATAATTCCTTCATATCGTCATTCTTTTTACGTAATGAATAGACTTGATTTGCCTACAGATAGAATTGTTAATCCAATCATAATCGTCGACAAAAAATTTAAGGAACCAAAGCTACAGTTATTGTGGTACTGTGGAAAGCGAAAGAAAGGATAGTTTTGACAACCTAGTAAATCAGGCAGTCCTTGATGTTAAGGCTATGATGATACTGAGTTCCACCATCCAGGACCCGGATTCACTGATCAAGAAGAAATTCCTGGAAACGCCTGATGAGGATATCAGAAACTTCACAAGGGTATTATCAGAGAGTGTTCCAACAAGACAGAACGTGGTATTTCTAATGGGAATCGGAGAGATGCTGCTAGCGGCTTTCCTCTTAATTTTCGGACTGATATTATCGATTCCTGCAGTGCTTGGATACAGATCCATGACAACTGCTGGCAATTATTTTCAGGGCCTTCAGGACGGGCTCTATCATATGTCATCTTCATATCCTATAACAGTTTTTGTTGACTTTGTTATAGCTGTCCTCCTTCTTGTTGCCGCCTTTTTCACTCTGAAGCAGGCAGCTTACGAACTTAAGAGGGTTGGTCTCAGGATCCAGAGAAAATGACGGAAAAAGATAGCTTAGAGGACAAAAATTACGATGAAGACGGGAATCCAGGAACTCCTGGAACTTATCTTAAACGAATAAGTGGCTACAAGGACAGACTGTTTCTCTCAAACTTCACCAAAAAACTGTTACTCAGGAAGAGGAAAATTGGGCTCATAACCAAGACTATAGCTTTCGCCTTTGGAATTGCGCTTATCATAGTATCGTTCATACTCATTTTCGATATATTCGTTCACCGGAGTGATTATTATGGCATTGAAGCTGCCGGAGCCTTGTGGATGCTGCTTGCTTTTCTGGTACTTATATCCGGGGTTTTTCTGGCAACAATGCTTCCGGAATCTTTTAAGGTAAGATTTCTACGCCCTTTTACCAGGGGTCAGAACAATCCAACATACGGATTTTACACCATGCTGGCCATTGGAATAGGGTCCACAATAGGATCTCCCCTCTTTGTACTGATTCCTATAAATGTGATGCAGTATGCCCTGATATCCATTATATCTCTGGCCGTTGCGGGATCGCTTTCTGTTGGGCTTGGTCTTGTATATTCCTACCAGTACAGATATACCCTGCGAGAGGGGATCGATGTAGTAGGCGGATCGGGGATTGTCAGACATTCAGCCGGCCACAAGAGCCTGAGGTATTTCATTACCAGGATTTCTGGCTGGATTGCGAATACTGCTCTTGCAGCTTATTCAGCACTTCTCTTTGTTGAATTTGACTTCGGCGTGATGTCAAGGATGCTTAAAGGCAACGGCATTTCTCCACTTGATGTTAATCTTGTCATCCTGATGATCGCTGCGATCTTCGTTCTGTGGTTCATAATAAATGCCCTTTTTGAGAAGAGGTTTCTAAAACAGATTGGCAACGTCCAGATTATCCTCGTTATTTTCATGGTGCTTATGCTCGTGTTGGAAAGTTTTAACCTGGGTTTTAAAGGACACTGGGATATGTCAGGTCTCCTGTCTATTGGCGGTTCTAACTGGGTGGAGGACATAGTCATCAACACCGGTTATCTGTATATTATCTTCTTCGGCTTCCAGGAGATACTTACCCTCAACAGAGAAGGTCTTGAAAAGTCCAGGATTCCTTTCGGGAAAAAATTATTTGGGAAATCTATGGTTGGAAAGGAAACATACATGTCGGCTGCCGTGGTTTTGACCGTAATAATTTCATCGCTTGTAAATATTCTCTTTGCGGTGGCTGTTTTTGCAGTTAAGCCATCATCCGCGATCATCGATACAAAGTCAATTCCTGCAATCTACATAGCAAAGGAATTTACCGGCATATACTGGGAGGTCATAATGGCGGTTATCTTCCTCATTGCATCTGTGACAACATTTGTACCCGCATTCTTCTCCGCATCGAGACATCTCGGTGCCCTAGGCGAAGATGGATTCCTTCCAAAGGCTATAACCTCCCTGTCATGGGTCATCACCCTGCTTTTGATTGCAGTTCTTTACACCGTGAACAGTGGATTTCTTGTCAGCATAACAGATTTCATGATTCTGATAAGCCTCGCCCTGATAAGTCTGTCTGCAATATGGCTGAAAAAGACCAGTCTGATCAAGCTGGATAAATGGCAGAGACTGTCTATTATCGTTGCAGGGCTGGGTTTTGTGAGCGCCGGCGCTCTCTACGTCATCGAGGCTCCAGTCGTAATATTTGGTATATTCGCAATACTCCTCACATACCTTCTTTACGATGTCCTGGAACTGGGCCAGATTGGCACTTCCATATTCCTACTTCTCCTCGATGCGGGTGGCATAGTACTGACCCTTATTTTTCCCTACCCCCAACTTAAAGTGACAGGATATCCCATACCTATCCCGGCAGGATTCACATATGAATCATTCCTGATAGATTTGCTTTCCCTGTCCATGATCATACTCATGATAAACCTGTTCCTGGACATCCTTGTCCTGGGCAGAACCTCATACAGGAAGAAGATATTCACCTGATTTGTCCCATTGTTAAATATTTCATAATGAAAGATAGCTTACACTGTAAGGAAAATGATATTAATCCTCATGTAATTTCTAAGCAGCTAGGGGAGCGAAGGTAAAAGCTGAGAGGACAGTTAAAGTACTGTCGACCCTTGAACCTGATCCGGGTAATTCCGGCGGAGGAAAGCACGCTTTGTGAATCGCTGCTCTGGTAGGAGATAGAAATGAATCCTACAAGAGAGAATGAAAAAAAAGGGTTAAAACCTTTTGAGAAGAAACTGGTTGGCGTTGTGATAGCGATAGTGGTCGTAATAGCCGGTTTTTCGATATTTTACGAACTGGAATCCAGGAAGCCGTCCGGGAACGTCATGGTCATTTACACATACGGATCATTCATGGAATATGGAAGTCATCCAAATCAGACATACCAGAAAATATTTGGAACCTTTGAGAAGGAGTACGGAGTCACAATAGACGTGGAGAAACCTCAGCTGGGCATTTTACAGACCCTTGAGGCACAGAAGGGAAATCCACAGGCAAATATTGTGATAGGGCTGACAAACATGAATGGCATACAGGCTGTAAAAGATGGTCTTCTTGTGAAGTACACACCACCGGCCGATAAATTCATCAATTCCACTCTTCTCAGTGAGATGGGTTATGCATCACAGTACATTACACCGTATGAATACTCATATCTTGGAATAGACTACAACAAGACCGCGTTTACATCCGGATTGTTCCAGCCAACATTTCATGACCTTCTGTCCAGTCGCAATATCAGTAAACTAATTGTTGAGAATCCCACAACGAGCAATACAGGTGAAGGCTTTATGCTGTGGGAGATTGCATACTATGAATATATTCTCCATGAAAACTGGACATCATGGTGGAATTCATCATTACCCTCACTGAACAAATATCAAAACATAACGACGGACTGGAGTTCAGCTTTCAGCAAATTTGAATCATCATCCTCAGCATCGCTGTTGATCAGTTATCTTACCGATCCTGCATACAACAATTATTTTGGATACGGAAATGACATAAATTCCACAGTCACCGTACATGATGCTAAATATTATGGATGGAGGACCATATACGGAATTGGTATAGTCAATGGTACCGGAAATGATTCACTGGAAGAGAAATTTGTCAACTATTTTCTAGGGAGCCTCGTGCAGAATGAAATACCAACAAATGAATGGATGTATCCTGCCAATTCAACAATCTCGCTGCCTTCATGTTATAACGTGACCATGAACCAGAACGAGATTATTCCACTTAACAACTACATCGATGCAGAGATGATTTATGACAACATTCAGATATGGGAAACGGAATGGCTGGCAATTCCACAATGAAAAATTTTTCTTTAACACTCCTGAGATGGGTGATGTTTTTTTCCCCATCAATATTTCTTTTATTGGTCATAGTTTTTCCTGTGATAAATCTGTTCAGCATCTTTCCATACGATCTAAATCTGTCATCACTCTTCGGATCAGGAATAATAGCAAAACTGGGTGCTGAAGCGATCTATAATTCCACTTTACAGGGAGTTGTAAGTGCAATATTCTCATTTATTGCAGGCTTTCCACTTGGCCTGTTCATGGGGAGGTACAGGTTCAGGTTCAGAAGATTCTTCCGTTCCCTGATCGTACTACCATTCTTTCTACCTTCAATAGTTGTTGTGATAGCCTTCATATCCATTTTTGGGGCCTCATCATTTTTAGGTTCCAGAATATCTCTCTTACATTACATATCTCACGGATTACCTGGCATAGTTGCAGTCAATACCTTTTTCAATGCACCGCTTGTTGCGTTTCTCACATCCATTGCAGTTGAAAGAAACGATAAATCCCTGGAGGAATCCGCGAGGACGCTCGGTGCCGGAAACCTGAGAATCTTCGGGACTGTGTGGGGTAGGGACGGTATTCTTGCAGGCCTTTCCGGATCGTTGTTGACGTTTCTCTACTCTTTCGCGGGATTTACGGCTCCACTGATCATTGGTGGCACCAGGAATTTCACTATTGAAGCCTGGATTTACTTCCTAGTGAAAACGCTTGGGAATATAAATCTGGGAGTATTGTTCAGCCTTATCCAAACGATCATTCTTGTCATCCCGGTAATGGTCTACTCCCTCGTATGGATGAAAGAAAAAAGAGTCACAGGTGTACAGGAAGAGTCCCTTGAAAGCCGAGGAAAAGGGAAATGGTAC
>JBBYJL010000014.1:0-26104 GCA_043196285.1 Thermoplasmataceae archaeon
CCTAAATTCCGATGTCCAGAGTGAATCTGAACCTATAACCGAGGCAGAAGGCGAAACCTATATTCGGATGATCCTAGAAAAATAATTTCCTGTCAGCAACCAAGATTCACATCCAGATCTGTATGGGAGGAATTTCATCATTGTCGTGTCGAAGCCGATCACGCAGTCCAAAGAGACGGGACTGCTTTAACCTATGACCTCGATGGGTTTCAAACTTGTGAATACGGAGGCATTATGTCAGCTGATATTTACTAGGGGGACTCAAAAGGAGAGCGCTTAAAATGAGGCGCGGTTAATCTGAATTACAGAAAACAATACACTCCTTAGCTTACGAGAACCACAAGAAATATGGATCATCCTTATGGGCAAAGACCAAAGTAGAATAATCGGAATTGCCCCTTACTAGTAGAGATCAATGGGAATTTATTTATCCACTCATGAAGATACTTTACGGTTGCGCGTAGCAACATGTAAGAGTCCTTGGGGTTCAGAAATCATGCTATGAAGAGATAAATGTACAAAAAATGAAATGTGGAAGTCAATATGAAATTGGTTATTGAACTGGGTTTCTTCCCTGTTTGAAATAAGCTCTGACTCTGGGCCACGTTAAATACCATAACAGGATAATTCCCCAGATAATCCCGACAATAGTGATGATGTCCAGAATCGCAGCGATCATCATAAGAATTCTGGCAAAATTGAATCCCATTATAAAGAGAATAGCGAATATCAGTGGGATTATTGATATGAATGCAATTGCTACAGCAAATGCGCTTCCAAAAGTTACAGTTAACAGGCTGGTTCCAAGACCGACTGCTACAAATACAATTGAACTTAGAATTTGCAAGATGCCGAGTAATAGAACTCCAAGTGGTCTCTCTATATGAGATGGCGGATTTGGTCCAAACGCCTTCGTTTCACCACACGATGGACAAAAGAGCTGCCCTGCACTCTGAGCTGTGCCATACTTCTGACACTATTTCAGACCTTGATTCTCTATGAGACTTCCACGTTAAGTGCTAATATAAATCTTCCACATGACGGGCACAGCCGAAAACTTTGTCTAAGGTAAAATTTTATAGGTAAAACTGTTGTTTACCGCTTTTGAAGTATAAATTCTTCGAAAAATGGAGATTGTCAAATATTAGTTGATTTCCTATTGAGTAAAAACGCTATCATGATTCTGATTGATGTGTATTTAGAACTTGCATAAACTCTCTCAATTATTTAGACCGCTGTAGCACATACCTTATTAACTAAAAAAATGACAATCTCCTTTTTCTGCGACATATTCCACCCTTTTCTTGAATTTTAATAGTATCTCTCCCGTGATTTCCCGGATCAAACTTTCAGAGGAACATCTTCGGAATATCGGATCTGGAGTTTACAACGAGCACTTTCGGTTCTTCCCCGGCGCGAAGCCATTCAAGATTCTCCAACTGTGAATCTCCTATTTCTACCGGGATCTGAAACGATTCCACCATCTTGGGAATATTCATCTCAGGCATGAGGAATTCCCGATCTTTCATGTCCGGATAATAGCTGCTGGCAAAGCTCCTGAGTATCATGTATCCTCCATTATTAAGAATTACAACCTTCACTGGAAGATTGTATTTCCTGATAGTCCAGAGAGTCTGAAGAGTATACATGAAAGATCCGTCGCCGAGGACACAGATCACTTTCTTCTTGAATGTTGATATCCCGGCTGCAGCTGGAAGAGCCCAGCCCAGTTGCCCAGTCCTGGCAGTAAAGTATGAATCCGGGCGATAACCCACGATAGATCGAAGGATCTGCGAAGCCGAAATAGACTCGTCCACAATTGTATGATCCTCAAACACTCTTCTAATACGCGACGCCACATACAGTGGCTCCATCCTTTTCCTGGCGATTGCTGTGGCAGTTCTGACTGAATAATCTGCCTGCCTAGAAAAATTGGCTTTATGTTTCACGAGCTTCACCACTTCCTTCAGGAAGAGTTTCGGGTTCATGACATATCCATTTCCAATCCTGCCCGATATGCTGGTTCCAACCACTATTACCTTCTTTCCACTGAGCAAGGGTGAAGGAGTGTAGGGATACAGTACCAGGTCGCCGCCAATGATTACAATCAGGTCATTGGCTACAAACCTTAGGTCTATAAGAGAAGATGCCGGAGGAAGATCGCCGGCATACTGGGAATCGTCGGTGGGATAGCATCCCCGGCTTGCAAGGGGCTCTCCGTACGCAGGGCACCCTATCCTGTGCGCAAATTCCGCGGCCTCACTGAAAGCGTTGTACTGATCTATTTCCGATCCGAAAATTAAGGCGGGATTGCTGGACTCGTTTATCTCCTTCGCTATTTCTTCTACGGCGTCATGATTTACGTACAACTGGTTTATCCTGTAAAAATCATCAAAGCGCTCATCATAATCCTGATCCATCATATTCATCGGGAAACTCAGGAAAACTGGACCCGTTGGAGGCGTCATCGCAACCTGATACGCCCTTTTGAGTGATCTGTAGATATCTGCAGTGTTCTTGATCTCGAATCTGTATTTCACGAAATTTGAAACAATTCCTGTCAAATCCCCGGAGAGTATGGGATCAAAGAATATGTGCCTGTAATCCTGCTGTCCTGCTGTTACTATTACAGGCGACCTGTTTTCAGAAGCTGTGTGCAGAAACGCCATCGAATTTCCAAGACCCGGCATAGTGTGCAGATTGCACAGTGCTGGTGACCGTGATATCTGCGAGAGCCCGTCTGCCATTCCCAGTGATATGGAATCGTGAAGCGTGAGGACGTAATCATTTATGCCTCTCAGCATGGGAATTTCCGTGGTCCCCGGATTTCCAAAAACCTTTTCCAGTCCAAGTTTTTTCAAGGATTCTGCAAAAATCTCATAACCCTTCATCAGGCCACCCTGTTCAATGGATCCACACCCTGCAGGAACCGGATAACATTGGAAATGGTCTCCTCGATAAATCTCCCCTGACTCTCTATTGTCACACCAGCAATATGCGGGCTTAAAAGTGAGTTTTCTGTCCTGAAAAGATCGGAAGAAAAGTCCGGAGGTTCCATGTCATAAACATCTATACCAGCCCTGATCTTGCCTGATTTTAGTGCGTTGATCAGGTCTTTTGTGTCAACGACCTCTGCCCTTGAGGTGTTGATAAATATGCAACCGTCCTTCATGGAGTCAAATTGCTTCTTTGAAATCATCCTCTTTGTCCGGTCTGTGAGAGGGACGTGGAGTGAGATAATATCTGATCTTGATATCAGTTCCTCCAGAGGAACGTAAGTTATGCCAAGATCGTCTTCTGTTTCTTCCTTGAGCCTGTATTCGTCAAAATAAATTATACCAGCGCCGAAGACTGCAAGTCTCTCAGCAAGCCTCTTCCCGATAGCGCCCATTCCCACTATCCCAAATGTCTTTCCCTTGAGGTCCCTTGAAGCAGTTAGAACTGGCCAGTTTCCATTTCTCAGTTCGCTGTCGAGAAACCTGAAGTCCTTCAGGAAATAAAGTACCATTCCAATGACATGTTCGGCAACGCTCTCCTTGTTTGATGTGGGCGAGTTGCACAGTATGATTTTCCGTTTCTTCACTTCTGCGATGTCAACGTTGTCATATCCGGTACTTGCAATCTGCAAAAACTTTAGAGCCTTGAACCTGTCAAGAACGTCCCTGTCTATTTTTGTGAATGTCGTTGCGATCAGGACATCGCTGTCGTCAGAACTGAAATCCAGATCGGTCAGAATCTGAATATCCGGGAGAATGCTGGCTGCCGTCTTTTTTATATCATCTATTGGCAGAAATGGAGGCAATATGGCACTTACTTTCATGCTTTTAAAAGCATTTGAATATACTTAAAATTATTGAAAAAATATCGAGCCAGTTAATGCCGGATAATTGGAAGATTGCTATCTGATCAGCGATCTTTGAATCCGGCAGATATTTTCGGTTCAATTAGCCGAGTTTAAATACTTTTGTTTAATATTAGAAGAATGTTTTGCCCCAAATGTGGTTCCCTGATGATATCCTCCGGGAATGTGTATGTGTGTACGTCATGCGGCTATGAGGTAGAGAAGAACAGCAAGAATCATTCAAAGAAAATAGTCAGCAAGAGTAACAACAAGGAAGTTGTACTGATCAAGGAAGAGAAGAGCGCAGAACCTTTGGACTCGGATGCGGTATGCCCGAAGTGCAAGCATGTCGGAGCCTACTTCCTGCTTAAGCAAACCAGATCAGCGGATGAGCCTGAAACCAAATTCTATACATGCGAGGCTTGCGGTTACAGATGGCGTGAATACTGAATCATTAGCATTCATAATAGTAGTTTGTTAAATTCAGATAAATGCTGGATTTTATGGCTTCTTAAATGCATTATTTAGGCTTTTCCATGCCCTTATGATTCCCAGATGCGTCATCGCCTGAGGAAAATTGCCGATCTGATCTCCAGATTTGAGATCTATCTCTTCTGAAAACAGTGAAAGATGGTTTCCATGTCTGATTAGTGATCTGAACACCTCTTTGGCTTTTTCCCGGTTGCCGAACAGTATCAGGTCCTCAACATACCAGCATGACAGCAGTGTGAAAGCATTGTCCTGACACGTGAAGCCATCATCTTTCAGGTATCTCCTGAACAGGTAATTATCGGTCATCAGATCTTTTTCAATCCTTTCAACGGTTCCCCTGATCCTCGGATCGTCCGGGGGGAGAATGCCTAAATGCGGCAGTCTTAACAAAGATCCGTCGGTATCTCTGGACCCGTAGAACTGTACGAATGAGTTTGTTTCTTTGTCGTATCCCTTCGTCAGTATATCTGTCTTTATAATGTCGGCCATTTGCTGCCATTTTTCATAGGGAGCGGAATAGCCAAGAAATTTGCCAAGTGCAATTGCCCTTGTGAATGCGGTCCACGCCATGGCCTTTGAATAGACGTAGTGTTTTGGTTCAGTCCTGAATTCCCATATAGTTGAATCCGGCTTATCCCAGATACTCCAAAGATCGTCCAGTATCTCCATGACAAAATGCCACAGGAATGTGGTTATGAGTCCTCCATTCATTCCCACATAATAGACGGCATTGACAAGTGATCCATACTCATCGATCTGGAGCTGGTTCGCCGCCTTGTTTCCAATTCTGACTGGCCTCGATCCCATGAATCCATCGTAATCCACCTCAAACTCCTCGAGGGATCCATCGAGATCTATTGGATATATTGTCCTCAGATGCTTTTCCCGTTGTACCACCTGCATGATATCGTAAAGGAATTTGATGGCTTCTTTCCTGTAGTCAATCATTGAAAGAGCTTCAGTAACATATGCTGTATCCCTTATCCATGCATACCTGTAATCCCAGTTTCTCTCTCCGCCAATGCATTCTGGAAGACTTGATGTGGGGGCGGCAACCATCAGTCCGGTGGGTTCGTAGAATAGCGCCTTCAGTGTAAGCGCAGACCTGACAGCAACTCTGGAGAACATTCCCGTGAATTTCCTTGCCTTGACAAGCTCATTCCAGTATTCTGCCGTAGCAGACAGCATTTCGTCAGACCTGTAGTCAGAGACCCTGTTCACTGACGAAACTCCATGCACGAAAACGAGCCAGGATGACGTTCCTCCTTTTATAAATATATTCCCTGACGATCCCCTGTCGCTTGTTTCAAGATCATAAACGGTAGACAGTACCGCTTTATTGCCACCTCTTGAAAATATGTATCCGTCATCAGTTTTTATTGTAGTTAGGTTACCTGATCTGAAGTCAAATGAGGGTTTCAGGTCAATGCTAACCTCCACATCCTGGTCAGGAGCATTTATTCTCCTGTGAATCTCAGGGAAATTGACCATGCTGTAACTGCTTGTAGGGATAAAGTCTGTAAGTTCCAGTATCTTTGTCTGTTTTCTCAGGAACTCCGTTATAAGTATATTCGTATTCCTGTAGTAATTCTGAATCACCCTCAGTCCTTCTGTTTCCGCAGGTGTGATAGAAAAATACCCTCCTTTCTTTGTATCCAGTATGGAGTCAAAGACCGGGTTGTCCTTGAAGCTGGGGAAGCACGCCCAGTCTATTTTTCCGTCCATTCCCACCAGTGCCGCAGTACGGTTGCTGGCTATCATTCCATGATTCGCTATCTTTGTATAGCCATTTGTGCTGATGTCCTCAAACCGTACACTCCTTCCTGCCATTGCTTCTGATATTTCCATTTTATAAATTCTTATTTGTGATGGGAATTAAGATACCATGGAATCTGACAGTTTCTCCCTGAATGAATTCGGGATCGGTTCTACAGTGACCATTGGAAATGATGTGACACGCGAATTCATTGACAGTAAATTCAAGTCCTATGGATATTACATAGTAAGCAAAAGAATATCCACACTTTATCCTGATCTCGTTGCACACATTCGGGATGATAACACTGGTTATGTCGAATCCATCCCTGACGGAGAAGAGGCAAAATCTCTGGAATCATATTCAATGGTGATTCAGCACATGATTGAAAGGAATGTGGACAGGGATTCATTCGTCTCATACATAGGAGGTGGAACAATAGGAGATATGGCTGGTTTTGTTGCCTCCACCTACAAGAGAGGGATCACGCTTGAAGCTTTTCCAACCACTCTTCTTGCGATGGTTGACAGTGCCATAGGAGGAAAAAACGCCCTTAACCATGGACTTGTCAAAAATGTAATCGGAACGTTCTATGATCCGGCGAACATTGTCTGTGACATTTCCTTCCTCAATACCCTTAACAGAAGAGAGTTTCTGGAAGGAGTTCCAGAGATCATCAAGTATGGACTGATAAGTGATCCGGGCATTTTGCCGCTACTTTCAAGTCCTGAGTTCACAGTAACCCGTGATCCGGAGGTTCTCAAAAAAATAATCAAGAGATCTATAATGATTAAATCCAGTTTTGTTTCCGGTGACGTTCATGACACTAAGGGAAAAAGAACTGTGCTGAATCTTGGACATACCCTCGCTCATGCCCTGGAATCAGCATCACATAATAAACTGTCCCATGGAATTTCCGTTGCAGAGGGTATTGTGTTTGAGGCATTTGTATCGCTCAGGAAGGGAGTGTGTACCAGAGACACCTTCCAGTATGTGCTGGATATCGTGAAATCTGCAGGGATAGATCTGCCGGATACAGCGGGATTCGATCCGCATGAACTGATTAGATTCATTGAGAACGACAAGAAGAGCGTATCAGGATCAGTGAACATGCCTCTTATCAGGATTCCCGGACAAATCATCACTTTGAGAATCCCCGTTGCTGAAATAGAAAGCATGCTTGTTCAGTTTAATGGAATTGATTTGAATGGCATATAAACTTACCGGACTTGTGGGCAGCCCTGTGGAACAGTCCTGGGGCAAATATCTCTTCAACAGAATATACAGGGAAACTGGATTGGATTCATTCTATATTCCAATGGATATTACTCCGGATCTCCTGCATGATTTCATGAAATATGCATCGTGTGATTTCCTTGGATACAATGTGACATACCCTCTAAAGGAAAAAATTATCAATTACGTTGACAGGCTGGATAAATTGGCCAGGGAGACCGGATCCGTCAACCTGGTGAAGAACCTTGATGGGATTGCCACTGGCTTCAATACAGACTATGCAGGATTTTCCTATCTGATCAGCAGGAGCGGTGTGGAACTTGAGGGGAAAAGTGTATGCCTGGCAGGGACTGGCGGCGTTTTCAGGTCTGCTTTCATGTACCTCTCACGCGAATTTTCCAACATATCATTTACGGTGCTGTCAAGCAATGCGGAGGCCGCGTCGGAGAAATTAAGGCTTATGGATCATTATGACGACATTGTAATCGTTGAGAAAGCGGACATTGCGAATGCATCCTTTGATATTCTGATCAATTGCACCCCTCTTGGAATGAAGAACTACACTGCAGCTTTTCCATTTCCTGAACCGCTTATGGACAGAAGTTCAGTTGGAATAGATGTTGTATACAATCCGCCAGAAACTCCCTTTCTAAGATACATGAAGTCCAGAGGGAAGACCACTGTGAACGGTGTAATGATGTATCTGGGCCAGGCAATGGAATCTTTCAGGATATTTTTTCAGAGGGAACCTGATACTGGAATGTTTGAAGGTGCAATTAACGACATAATGGGTGGTAGAGATTAGGGCTGTGAAAGTAAGTATCAATGGCGGAATTTCAGTACTGTCTGCCTTTTCCAACTGGATTGGGGGTTCGGCATCCATTGAACTACCCATGGAGATCGTGATGTCAAGATCCGATTCTCCGCCTGAGAACAGGATCGTTAATGATACAGTATCATATCTTGCAGGGAGACTGAAGATGGACAGAAATTATTCTGTGGAAGTGAAAAGCAAAATACCAGTATCAGCCGGCCTTAAGAGCAGCAGCGCATTGACACTTGGCGTGTTGCTTGGAATGATTTCTCTCAATGAATACCAGGCTGATAACCTTGAAATACTGAAATTGGCTGATCTTGCTTCCATTTCAAATGGGACTTCACTTACGGGAGCCTTTGATGATCTATGTTCGTGTTTCTTTGGAGGTTACTGCATAACTGATAACAGGAAGATGGAGATATTGAAGAAAGGCGAACTTCCCGATCGTTCTGTTATCATTGCGTATCCAATTGACAATCACAGAATCACCTCTGGCATTTCCATGGAAAAATTCTCCAGATATTCTGGCTGTTTCGATCAGATTTCGAGGCAGGCACTGGATGGAAATATATTTCAGGCCATGGATATGAATGGGTTTATCATGGGATCAATACTGGGAATTGATTTAAGGGCTATCGGATCATTACTTAATCTTGGGTGCGTCCATGCATCTCAGTCAGGGAAGGGCCCCGCACTATTCGGAATTTTTGATGAAGATATCCCAGAGAGAATTGATATGCCCTCCGGATACGGGCTTATAAGAACAAGGTTCAGCAACAGAAAGGCGAGTGTAGTGGAGGTTACTTGAAAGCAAGGGTTTTTCCTGGCAGGATTCGCGGATCTGTCAGAATACCAGGAACCAAGAGCATGACGCAGCGTTATATTCTGCTCTCTGCGTTCATGAACAGGAAAATATCAATTCTCAACCCATCCGGATCTGCAGATGAGGAGACTGCAATTTCGGCTGCTGAGAGATGTGGTTCAGTGGTTTCCAGAGAAGATGGGATGGTAACTGTGCATCCAGAATTCAGGTGCCCTAATGTTGTTGATGGAGGAGAATCAGGAACGGCTTCCAGGCTGCTGATGGGTCTTCTGGCTGGTTCCGGATGCAGAACACACCTGAGGTTAAGCAGTCAGCTGATGAATCGTCCATTCGATGATCTCATTGACTTTCTGAGGCGGAATTCAGTAACTGTCGAGAAGCTGGAGGACGGATATCTCATAGACGCTTCAAGAAGATCATTTGAATATCGCAGAATAAGGGCTGACAGAAGTTCGCAGTTTGTTTCAGGCGCGCTTTATTATCTTTCCCTTGGAGGGATGGAAAATTTTGACTTAACGCTCGAGGGACCGGTTGTATCCTCTGGATATCTTGATTTGACGCTTTCATGCCTCTCGCATTTCGGATACTCCGGGATAATCAGAAATCACAGGATTTCCGTGACCATGAAACCTGCAGAAGATACAGACAAAGTCGTTGTTGAAGGGGATTATTCATCTGCAGCGTACTGGATTGTTCTCTCACTGTTTGCGTCAGATGATGGTTTCCTTTTGAAGGGGCTTCCACCCGAGAGCATGCAGCCGGATTCTGCCATTGTTGATTTCCTGAATGATTTGGGCTGCAGATCGTGGTTCAACAATGAAGGCATTCGCATTCGTCCCTGTGACATGCCTGATCCTGTCATTGAATTTGACGTGGATCAGTGTCCGGATCTGGCACCGCCTCTCTCTGTTATAGGCCTGTTTTCAAAAAATGGCATACTTCTCAGAGGAACTGGAAGGCTCAGGATGAAGGAGAGCGATCGTATCTCTGAGATATGCAGGCTTGCAGAATCATTAGGTGGTTCGTGTAATGTCATGGGCAATTCAATTCATATAAGCAGGAAAAACGGCCTTTCTAATCCAGGAATACTTTCCTTCAGCGATCACAGGATGATAATGAGTGGTATAATAGCTGGAATAATTGCAGGGTTTGAACTGGTTCATGAGAACATCGAGATGATAGCAAAGAGCTATCCTGAATTCATAAACCACTTGAGAGGATCAGGAATAACTGTCCAGGATTTGCTTTAGATTCGGTGATACGTGTATTCTCAAATAGTGATCTGCAGGCGAATCGATAATTAATTTATACTCACATATACTTGACTGCTGTGCTTATTTACAGGGATTTTTACAATGAAATCAGGAATATCCTGAAAAAACTTTACCCGGATATGGGTGAGAAAGATTTTGTGTATGATTCACGAGGCATTGCAGATTTCACCTTCAGGACTTTTGCTCTGGTCTCAGGCCTTGGCAGGAAACCCGGAGATATATTCAGAGAGGTCTCGGAATCAATCTCTACACTGGATTACATATCCGGGGTAAGAGAGGTTGGGGGATACATCAACATAACAATAAAGCCCGGGATCATGCTTAAAGTCGTCTCCGATTCCATAGCAAACACCGGTGCATTCCCGGATACATTCCAGGATCCTGAGAGGGTTAATGTGGAGCACACCAGCACAAACCCAACTGGTCCAATACATGTCGGCCGGGCAAGAAATTCTATAATCGGAGATTCCGTGGCAAGGCTCCTTTCAAGATATGGATACAGGGTTTCCACGCAGTATTTTGTCAATGACTCAGGAAAACAGGTTATTGCCCTTTACGAAGGATTTAACAGGTTCTTCAAAGGTTCTGAAAGAAACCTCAAGAACCTTCTTTCAGGATACCAGATGATTTACCAGAAAATGGACGATCTTGGAGGTGAGGAGATCGTGCTTGGTCCACTTATAAGGCGGTACGAAAGCGGAGACTCCGAATTCATCGAGGCTGTGAAGTCGACTGCAGCAATCATACTGCTTTCAATAAAAGACTCTCTCCTCAGCCTTGGGATCAGGATTGATGATTTTGTCTGGGAGTCTGGATTTCTGAAAAGTCAGGAGATGGATCAGGTATTCAGTTCACTTGAGCCGTACATGAAGGACGATAATGGTGCCAAATACATAGTTCTGAATAATCCTGAAAGCCCTTCCAGTGACACTGATGGAGCTCACGAACGAAAGATCTATCTTAGGAGATCCGATGGGACCTCACTCTATTTTGCAAGGGATTTGGCATACCATCTGTTCAAGGCTCTTAGTGCAGACTGGATCATAGATGTGCTTGGGGAGGATCACAGGGATCATGGTGCGGCACTGAAAATGGTGCTGAAGGAGATGATGGATTTTGGTCCAAGGATTGACTTTATATTCTATGGATTTGTCACACTTGAAGGCGGAAAACTCTCCACCAGAATGGGCAACATAATAACTCTCGATGATCTTGTTTCCAGAGCGAGGTATGAGGCAATGAAGGTTGTTACAGAGAAAAGGAAAGATCTAGATCAGAAAGCCCTTAGAGAGATCTCAGATGCAGTTGCAGTCTCGTCAATAAGATTCAACATAATGCGCATAAATGCTGACAAGCACATGGTATTCAGGTGGGAGGAGGCTCTCAACATCGAGGGAGATTCGGCACCATACATCATGTATGCATATGCAAGGGCTTCAAGCATCCTCAGGTCTGCTGGAGATTTCCAGATGATCCCGAATGCTGATGATGAATACGACACTTTTGAACTCGCGTTGATAAGATCCATGTACTATTTTCCCAGATATCTCTCAGACGCTGTTCGGAACCTGAGACCCGATCTTATAGCCTCTTATTGTCTCTCACTGGTAAGATCATTCAACGATTTTTACGCCAACTGCCGCATACTCGGCCAGCCTGAGAGGATAGCGCAGAAAAGGCTTATTCTTACGAAATGTTTTAAAAATGTTCTTGCGGATGCTGCAAATATTATCGGAATAAAATTAATGGAAGAAATGTGATCATTTCTTCTTCTCAAGTTTCTTCTGTTCTATCAGGGAAGGTTTCTTCTCCTCAGCTTCTGATTTCTTCCTTCTTCCGCCCGACGAAAGCCTGTAATAAACGATTCCGACAGCGACAATCACGACCACTATAACCACAATGACAAGTGTTGTCTTGTAAGGTGCAGGACTGACGCTTACGGATGTTGTATAGCTCCCAAGAGAGGCGTAGAATGATGGCTCATTGCCTGTACTGCCCATAACCTGCACGGTCAGGGATCCTGACGTATGCGGTGTCCATGTGAATGACTCATTCTGTACCTGGGACACGTTCAGGATTGGCCACACAAATGTCGCAACAGCATTTCCATTCACGAGAATAGTTAGGTTGACATCATATGCTGTAGCCTGGCCTTTATTGGTGAAGTTGATCCATATTGTTGCCGGGCTCCCTTCCGTTGGTGTTCCAACCACGTATGCGCTTGTTATTACCACTCTGGGTGTCGAGACAAGCATGGTGAGCGTAAGGTTATTGTATCCCGTTACATTTGAAGGGTTCTTTGCGGACAGTGACAGGATCATGTTGTTCAATGTGTTGAACTGGATAACAACCCATGAACTGTTCGTAAGGTTTCCTGCAATTACTGTATATGTGGAAGCCCCCTGGGGTGCTGAAGTTCCATTGGCATATTCAACCTTCCAGTTGAACACAAGGCTCGTAACTGATTTGTAGTAGACATCTGTGGAACTGTTTGCTGAGAACTTTGCTGGAACGCCTGCATATGGATTCGACAACTTTGCTCCTGTCAGGTTCGTTATTGTCACTTTGGCTATCGGGGGCGTTGTATCATTGACATATACCCTGAATGTGAGGTTGGAGTATTGTCCGGTGATTGACTGTATTGATATATTTGCATACTGGTAACCCACGCTGATGTATGGTTTCGTGAATGAGTATGTCACATTGGCAGCCTTGGAAGTAAAGTTCGTCATATTCCAGCTGTAAGAAAGTGGAACCTTGAAACTTGTTCCGGTTACATTCATTGTGGAATTGTATACACTGAAGCTGATGAACTGGTTCTGTGGAACTGTTATATTGTATGACTTAAGATCAGTCGTGCCTTTAAAATGTGTCTTGCCATTGAACGAAATGGTAAAGTTAACCGGTGGAACTCCATTGAATGCTATAACAGTAAAGTTTGTTAAGTTCTGTGATCCTGACGGACTTGTGCTGTTAACTGTGAACTTATAGGTTCCTGCTTTAGAAAATGTATTCGAAACATTGTAATCTCCCCATCCAGCTGCTAGTGCCGGTGAGGTATTATTCAAAACCCACTGAAAATATGCGTTCTGGTAGTCATTTGTTCCTGTAACCGGGTTGAAATATGCCTTTGAAATATTCAGGGATACGATCTTCCCGACGGGAACTATGAATGTGGTATTCGACACGCTTGTATTAAGCACATAATTGGTACTGGTAAGCCCTGGCCAATAGAGTGTTATGTACGGATCAACGAAGGTCGGTTTCTTGATTGGCCCAAGTTTAAGGTTGACCCACTGAGCTGACACAACATTGTTGATCTGCACAGGAGATTTGAACGTTGAAGTAGATACGCTGGATGACGTCAGTGCAACTGACTCATTGTTGTAGATGAAGCTGTAGGTATAATAAAGCGGAGCAGGAACGAAAGCGGTTCCCTGATCATAAAGCTCAACAGACAATCCGCTGGAATAAAGTGATGACGAAACTGCTGAGTTCCTGTACTGGGCAACAAGAACTGCTGTTAGGTTGTCTTTTCCCAGATATACTTTTGAAACAGACATTGATGTCCTGTTATAATTGTAACCGTTGAGTGTGAAGGATGAGTTCGTATAAAGAGGGATGTATCCCTGCAGATAGCTTATCACGCTTGAGTTTGTGAGCCCATCAAGTTTCTCCTGCCAGTAAAATGATCCGATTGTGGCGTTTGCCATGAATGGGAGAGCTGTTGCGTTGTTTATAGTGAACTTCGTTGTCACATTGAGCGTCTGGAGGTCCCTGCTCAGAGCATAGATGGTACTTATATTGCTACTGGCAGGCTGAAGAACTGGGGATACCTGTCCCGCAGAAGGTGACGAAATCTGATATGGAGCAAATCCACTTGCGGTGATTATTATGACCTTGTTGGCAAAATTTCTAAGGTACAGGTTGAATGCGTTGGATGTGAAATGATTCACAACATAATTGTTGGTGGTCGTGTTCAGCACTATGACATTCACTGAGCTTATTGTAGCAGAATTCTGTGATGAAACAATGCCAAAGATTGCATTTGAGTTTTTCATTGAGACGTTTATGCTGGAAGTTTGTGTGGTAATCTGGTATTCGTACGAAAATATTCCATTCACACCTGAGATTGAAGCTTTGGCATAGATTGTGCCTGTCGGAAGCGAGGCATTGAATGTTGCCTTGGATGATGAGAAGGTTCCAAGAGAGAACCCGTACGTGGTTGAGAAGCTTACTATTGCTGTGGCACCATTTGCAAGATTCGTGAGATTTACGGCAACAGTATGCATTGGAGTGAGATTCTCCAGGATGTTTTCACGAAGTGCTGGAGCATTCACTGAAACTGTCTTCGTGACTGGAGTTGCGACTGCAGGCCCAACTGCCCCGGTAACAACGGATGCAGGTGCTATGGACACTGTGTAGTTTCCGTAAGCAAGCGTAAACGATGGATCCGGTCCCGTTTCCGAAGAGATCACAATGCCGCTGAGATAACTCACTGTGGTTACCGTGTTATTGTTAGCAACTGACACGGGACTTCCATTAAGGGCATAATAAATCTCAAGGTTTACGTTGCCCTGCTGTGGTGTTATTGCATTAGTGCTGTCAGATACTGTAAGTGTCCCGGCTGTTATCATAATCACGATTAACAGTGCTATTAGATAGCCTCTTTTCAATGTAATCTTCCTCTCAGTTTCGGGATAAAGGAATCTCTTGATATAAATATTGTCCTGAAACCGGACCGATCCAATATTCACAAAAATATCTGACTTCATTAATTGGATAGGAGGTTCCGGGATTGCTATATATCCATTGAGACCGCTTCCCGGAATATTCCGTAAGACAGGTGCTATTTACTCTCATGCGATAAATGCCAGTCACCGTTCGCTGACAATCTGCGCCAAACTATAGCCCATATGTGGCCTTGAGACTATCTCGTAGGGCGTTCTCAATAAACCGGGATAATAGACTATAATGTTATTTGGGAATTCTAAATTCCACGACTCCAGCATATTCCTTGGCTCTGATGTGGCCATACTGATTATGGTTTCGGGTTCAATCCTTGTCCTGTGCCTCTGTATTAGATAGAGGTACTGCATCTCAGAAAGTATGTCTGGTTCAACCGTCATAACGTTGTCAGTTCCAAGGAGTGGAATAATACCCTGGGCAAGAAATCTTCCATAATCTGTGGAAAGTCCGTATGCCATGTTTGACCTTGGGGTAATGACTACTCTGGCACCTATCTGCCTGATAATATTCAGGTCCCCGTTATTGGCAAAAATGCAGTGAACCACTAAATCAGGTTTAATTCGCATGAGTGCTTCAATGTCCTCTCTTGATCTCTCGCTGAAGTGAATCGCCACTTTTCTTCCAGCCATTCTAGCCCTTTCTGCCAATCCGATCATATAATCAGTGTCATGATCGCTGACGGAACTCATTGCCACTCCAATGGACCTTTGGATGACCTGTTCCATGTCCGCAAGGTCTTCTGATGGTCTGCCAAGAGTTACAAAGGTTGGTTTCCTGATCCTTGCCTGAGTGAACTGCCTGATTCCCTTGATCCCGTTTTCCCTGAAATCTATTGCGGCCACTGTGCCGGTTGAAGCCATGTATTCTGCGGCTGATTTAATTCCAGCGCTTATATCAGCATCTTTAGCTGAGTGAAGCATCTGATGTTTAAACCCTCCAGGACCTACTGCCTCCTTCAGATCAATTGGCGGTTCCCTTTCAACAAAGGAGTCTCCAATATGAATATGAGAATTGATCAGTCCAGGAATTGCAGTTCCAGCTGGGAATCTTGTATTAACATTATCACTGAAGATCAGTTTTTTCCCGTCTGACACAAGGGTACCTTTCCGCATCTTTCCATTCCAGAAAATATTCCCTGAAATCCCAGCCAAACGCTGCATCAGCCTTTCACCACTCCTGTCGGGATCATCCTCGCAACCGCGCTTGCAAGTCCGGCTCCGGCTGTTATTGAAACGACAGAATCAACGTTCTTGTAGCTGCCCGGCGCCTCTTCTACCACAGCCTTTCTGCTTGCAGTGCGCAGATAAATGTCACTGTTCTCCAGCTTCTCCTCGACATTTGATGCCCTGAATGTGTCCGATGACTTTTTGCGGCTCATCGTCCTTCCTGCCCCATGGCATGAACTGCTGAAGGATTTGTCCATGTTTCCCTCCATACCTACCATTATGTATGATGCGGTTCCCATATCGCCCGGGATCAGGACAGGATGCCCTGTCTCAGCAAATATCTGGCCGTTCTCGCTTCTCCCGGGAGGAAATGCCCTCGTAGCACCCTTTCTGTGAACAATGATCTTCATTCTCTTTCCTTCAACGGTGTGTTCCTCCACTTTAGCTATATTGTGAGCAAGGCTGTACACAAGCCTGATCTCATCCTCTCCTATACCGGTGACTTTTGAGAACGCTTTCCTGATCCTTGCGGATATGATCTGCCTGTTACAGAAGCCAAAATTAGCGGCAGCGTTCATTGCAGTGAAATACTGATCGAAAAGTGCAGTGCCTGTTCTCGCGTAAACAAGCTGCCTGTCAGGTATTCCCTCTTCCTCCCGGCCGTATCTCCTGTTGATAAGGTCAATGTAGTCTGAGGCTACCTGGTGACCGAGTCCCCTCGATCCTGTATGGATCATTATGCCTATCTGATCAGGTCTCATGATACCAAATTTTTTGGCTTTATCCATGTCAATGATTCGATCTATTCTCTGTATCTCAAGGAAATGGTTTCCTGCTCCAAGTGTACCCAGCTGGTTCTTTCCCCTCTGCCTGGCAGAATTGGAAACGTTTGACGGATCTGCAGGCGTTATCCTGCCACCTTCTTCCGTATGGTCCCGATCCGATGAAAAACTCATTCCCTGATCTATGGCCCAGTTTATTCCTTCGGCCATCACATCGTTCATCTGGCTGTTGGTAAGGGATAGCTCTCCCCTGTTTCCAAGCCCGGATGGGACTGCCCTGTATATCTCATCCACCAGATCCCTCTTCTTCGATCTTATATCATCATACGTCAGATCCGTTATGAGGAATGATACTCCGCAGTTTATGTCATATCCCACTCCCCCCGGTGATATTATCCCGTCTTCGTAACTGAACGCAGCAACTCCTCCTATTGGGAAGCCGTAGCCGCTGTGAACATCCGGCATAGCATATGATGCTCTTACAATTCCGGGAAGTTTTGAAACGTTTATCACCTGCTGCACCGACTGATCGGCAACTATATGATCAAGCATTTCCGGATCCGAGAACAGGATCCCCGGAACCCTCATGCCCTCTTCCTGGTCTCTGTCTATTTCGTATGTATAATCAGCAATTTTTCTGAACCTTATATCCTTCATGTTATGACCAGTTCTTCAGATATTATCCGATCTGTTAATTATTTTATTAGCGACCTTTTAATATGGTTCTATGAAGGAGTTTGACCTTGATAAATATGACGAGGACATGCGATTCCAGATAAGACTCCAGATTTCACTGATCAAACTTGCGGTTGATCTCCAGAAACTTTCCTCTGATCCGTCTAAATATAATGAATATGTTGCCAAGCGCATTGCAGTGATCCGGAATATCATAGGATATGACGGGGAGTTCTCCATAAGATTTCGTGGCAGCATCATCTTCCCATTAACGGATGGGATAGATGGTTGATACCAGATTTTCCTTATGCGTGTCAGCTGCAAGTGAAAGATAAATTAAGAGGATGAACTATTCATGCTGATGACCGAGAGTGGTGAATCGCTCCTTAAGGAACTTGAAAACGTGATGGAGACGCTTAAGCGGCATATTTCAATTATAAAAATACTTACAAACGAGCAACCTGTAGGAATAATCAGACTGTCAAGGGAGACTGGTTTGCCGGAGCACAAGATAAGGTACTCTCTGAGGGTTCTTGAGAGAGACAATGTGATCGAACCTTCGACTAATGGTGCGATCCTCTCACCTGAATTCATTGAGAACAGGTCTGCAATTCTCAACAGGGTCAAGAAGCTGTCCGATGAGTTGGCTGAGATATACCACGATCTCGAGAAACTCCTTTCCGGTTAAGGGGTCGCAGGTGGATAATTGATATGGAGAAGATCTGAACAGGAGGAATCTGGCAGTTACCAGATAAGGATCGCCAGGCCTTCTGATGCGAAAGGGATCATTGAATGCATGCAGAGTGTCATGGATGAGAGAATCTATCTTGTCAGCGAGTATTATCTATGGAGTGAAAGGGGGGAACAGGAGAGAATAAGAAGCCCTGAAGACCTGACCCTTGTTTGCGACCTGGACAGGAAGATCGTGGGAGTTCTGACCCTTCAGAGGGGGATGTACAAGAAGAACAGGCACACAGCACAGCTCGGAATTGCCTTGATGAATGGGCACAGGCACAAGGGGCTTGGGAGCAGAATGATCTCCAGCGCTATAGAATGGGCCCGATCAAAGGGAATTAAAAAGATCAACCTTGAGGTTTTCTCCTCAAATCTATCCGCCATAGAAACCTACCGGAAAAATGGGTTCGAGGTTGAAGGTGTCAAGAAAAGGCAGTTTCTAATTGATGAAATTTACGTGGATGATGTCATGATGTCCATCTGGCTGGAATGATGATCAGACAGTCCTGTGCTTTATTTTCCTCTCCATTATTGCCATTATCCTGTCCTCCTCGATCCTCTTGCTCAGTTTTCTTGAGTAGAAAACACCCTCCAGATATATGAAAAGAGACAGGAGCACAGCATCCTGCATGAAGAACAGGAATGTGAACGGATTGAATTTTGGCAGGTATATTGAAATTGTGGACATCACATACTGGACTCCAGGGATTATAAGGTAAAGCTGAGATATGATCAAAGCGTCGAGGAAAATGCAACCTATGATGTAGGAATACCTCGCAAATGGAAATAAAATGTAGAAGAGAAGATCATTACGAGTCATGTCCTTGGAGTCTATCTCCGACGGGAGCCGATCAGCAATCGACCTGTCAGTTATCTGAATAGGCTTCCTGGGGTTCTGCATAAGTCTCTTTGGGCTGATCCTGCTGATCAAAGTAGTTGTAATTGTATATCAGGCAGGATACGTAATGCCCTCTCCTAACCTCCTTCAACTGTGGTGTGTCTGGCTTTATCATTTTAATCACTATAGAGTTCTCTGCTTCGCTCACAGTGACTGAATCAATAGCCTTGAATACGATACCTTCCTCCTGCAGCGATTCCTTCTCTATTAGGTCCTTGACAAGCTGCAGGGTCTTGTCGTCAATTCTTGATCCCTGTGCAAACTTTATCATCAGTATATTTTCATCTTCTTCTGTTACTATTTCCTCAACGTTCTTGATATCTTCTGCTTCTGGATTCCTGATCGGATCAAGCATGATTTTAACTGGTTCAGCGAGGTTTCTTGGCGACCATCCACAGTTTCTCATTGCAACAGGGCATCTGGGATGGAAATAGCATCCTTTAGGCGGATCTGAAGGGTTAGGTATCTCTCCCTTGAGTATTGTCCTCACGATTTTAGCCTCCGGATCTGGGATAGGTATTGCAGAGAGAAGAGCCTTAGTGTATGGGTGAAGCATGTCTGTAAAAAGTTCTTCCGTTCCCGCCAGTTCTACCAGCTTACCGAGGTACATCACCATCACCCTGTCTGCCATCATTCTTATGACGTTCAGGTGGTGCGAGATAAACAGATATGATATGCCCCTCCTGTTCTGAAGATCCCTCAGTATGTTCAGTATCTGGGCCTGCACCGATACATCCAGTGCAGATGTAGGCTCGTCAAGAACAAGAAGTTTGGGTTCAATGGATATTGCCCTGGCAATTCCGATACGCTGTCTCTGGCCACCACTGAATTCATGCGGATACCGGTAGAGATGATCCTCGCTGAGCCCTATTTCATCTATTATCTCCTTTTCCTTTTTTAGTATGTCTGATGCGTTCATCTTTAACAGGACCTTCATGGGCTCACCAATGGTATCCTTTATAAGCTTCCTGGGATCGAGTGAACTGAAGGGGTCCTGAAAGACAGGCTGCATATATTTCCTTATCCTGATCATCTCCCTTGGACTCATCCGAGTCAGCGAGTATTTCTTCCGTACCTTTGAAAGTTCACCCATTAGCTCCTTCAGTTTTGGGTCATTATCTGGGTCCTTTCTCTGATCAAGCATCTGCCTGACTGTATACTCCAGATGTATAGCGTTTGTCATCTCTTCCTGCGGAAGGTTGAAATAAACCTCTCCGTCTGTCGCCGAGATAAGGTTCAGAACTGTCCTGCCAAGGGTTGTTTTGCCACACCCCGTCTCTCCCACAACTCCGAGAGACTCCCCCTCCCGCAAAGTGAATGTGACGTCATCAAGCGCCCTCACATATCCTTTGGCCCTTCCAAGGCCCTTGGTTATTGGAAAAAATTTTTTAAGTCCAGTTACGTAAAGGAGAATGTTCTCTCCTCTTTCTGCGTGCGCTGGACATTTGCAGTCCTCGTATCCTGACTGCGTCTGAGTCTTGAACTGTGTTTCTTCTATGCTTTCCATTATGGAACATCCTCCTCTTTGACTTCCTCATACTCGTCTGAATACAGGAAACAGGCAACCTTGTGATCCTTTTCGATCTCGATCAGTTTTGGTTTCTTCTCGGAGCAGACATCCATCCTGAACTTGCATCTTGGATGGAATCTGCATCCTGACGGGGGCGAAATCAGGTTCGGAACGCTCCCCGGTATTGATTCCAGTCTTGCGGATTTCTCGAATCTTCTCTCTGCCCGTGGAATTGCGTTCAGCAAACCGGTTGTGTAAGGGTGTTTTGCATCCCTGAATATATCTGCAACGTTTGCCTCTTCCACGAGGTTTCCGCCATACATTACGCCCACTCTGTCACACATTTCTGCTATGACTGCAAGATCATGGGTTATGAAAAGTACCGATGTCTGATTTCTCTGATTTACATCCTTTATCAAGTCGAGAATCTGTGCCTGAGTTGTCACGTCCAGTGCAGTAGTCGGTTCATCTGCTATGAGGACTCTTGGGTTGGATGAGAGTGACATTGCGATCATCGCCCTCTGTAACATTCCACCACTCAGCTCATGTGGATAGGAGTCGAGGACTCTTTCTGCTCCAGCAATATTTACCTGCCTCAGGAGTTCAAGCGATCTTCTGGCCGCAACTTTCACAAATGGTTTATCATATTTTTTCCTGAACAGCTTAAGCCTCAACCTGTAGCTGAAAAACTCGGTTCTCAGTTTTACTTCAAGATCTTTTATCATGGACGAGGTTTCGTTTGCCTTTGCTTCGTTACCGTGCGCCTCATAATTGAGGTACTCAAGGTTAAGATCATGAAGCTTGTCCTGTATCGCATAGTATTCTTTCGCCAGATATAAATCATCAAGCAATAGTCCTTCCTTTTCTCCTAGAGCCAGTTGTACAGCCTCTCTCACAATAAATTCTCTATCGCTTGAATTTTCAATCAGATCGTTAAACTTGGACTCCAGGTCCGGAACTCCATTCTCAGTGCACCAGTTATGTATCAGGTCTTTCCTTGTTGGTATGTCCGGCTGGGAGATAAGGCTGTCCACTATTGATTCGATCTGCTTCTGACTGAGAGTCTCTCTCTTAATCAGGGAGTCAGCAATAGATACCCTGCTATGTAGGAGTATTGCCTCTTCAATCTGGTCTCCTATAGTCAGGACAGGGTTTAGTGAAAGGAATGGTTCCTGGAATATCATGGAAACCTTCTTACCTCTGATGCCGGATAGGATGTAATTATGTTTCTTTATAGCACGCTTGTTTCTTTTCACTCTGACATCTGTCTCGGACCTGACATTGATCTTGACAAGTTTAGGCAGATCGGTTAGTATATTGAAACCATCAATGAACACCTTTCCCCTGATTATACGACCAGGAGGATCGGGAATGAGATCCATAACAGATGTGGCGGTCACGCTCTTACCGCTTCCGCTCTCACCTACCAGTCCGTATTTCTCGCCGACTTTTATCTCGAAAGATAGGTCGTCTATAGCCTTGACAATTCCACGGGAAGTAAAGAACCTGGTTTTTATGTTCTCCATCTTCACAGCGTCAGCTTTTACATCTTGAATCAATTCTTCCGTCATAGTGCTTTATCTCCTAAGTTTTGGGTCCAGAACATCCCGCAATCCATCTCCGAAAAGGTTAGCCGATACAGTAAAGAGCAACAGCATCAGACCTGGAAACAGGAAAATCCACCACTGACCTGTCATGAGGTAATCAGGTGCACCTGCTCCACCTACTCCAAGCGTAATTAGAAGACCAAGCTCCGGTGGTCCCAGGAATGCGTTGATATAAAGCACCCCTAGGAAATCAAGAGTTGCAAATATCAATATTATTGTCCCTATATCAAGCGAAATCTGGACAAAGGCCGGAGAGAGGACATTCGGAATGATGTGGACAAAAATGTTCCTCGTCTTGGATGAGCCTGCAGCGCGTGCAGCTTCAATGTAGTTGAGCGACTTTGTCTGAAGGGCTAGACTCCTTGAAAGCCTTGCATAAATGGGCCACCATATTATGATTAGCGCGTATATCAGTGCAGTGTAGTTATGCCCCAGTATTGCAGTTATGGCAACCGCGAGAACTATGAAAGGAACGCTGAAGAATATATCAGTGATCCTCATCATGACTTCGTCCATGATTCCACCAAGATATGCCGAAACAGTTCCCAGCGTAATGCCTACTGCTGCTCCAACCCCAACAATAAGTGTAGAGTAACCAAGGTCAAATTTCATTGCCGCTAGCATGGTGGTCAGAAGTGGAATATTCCATGTACCTCCTCCAAGTATATAACCAAAACCGTGCGAAAACCCTGGAGCAAAGGGTTTGATAAACGAATAGGCACCAATGGTTCCAGCTGACTTGGGTATAAAGTCTGACAGTGTGGTGTCGTGTGCTACTCCCAGATAACTAGGATAAACCACATCAAGGATCGCTATTATGTAATAGATCACGATTATAATCATTCCTACTAGTCCACTCTTGTTCCTTAGCAGCATCCTGAATGTTTCCTTGAACTGCTCAACTCTGGGATGTCTGGCAGCCTCAATATCAGCCTTCTGAGAAACTGATCCTGGACTTATGTTTACTTCCGTCATTTTTCAAACACCTTTGTCAGTACCTTATCCTTGGGTCCATGTAAGCATATATTATGTCAACTATCAGATTGGTAAGAACCAGTATGATGCCGAATATTATGGTAGACCCCATGATCAGCCAGATCTGAAGACTGCTCGGGGTGGCAGCTTGAACCAGAAGATAACCAATCCCATAATATGTGAATACCTCCTCGACCACTACCACTCCCCCAAGCAGCCCAGAAATAAGAAGCCCCATTACTGTCACGGTTGGAAGGAGTGCATTTTTCCTGATGTGCTTCCTAATAATGACCTTCTCTGGAACTCCCTTTGCACGGGCAGTCTTAACAAACTCCTGATTAGAAGTATCCACCATTCCAGCCCTTACGAATCTCAGTATACCGGCAAGTATACCGTAGGTTAACGTCAGAACCGGGAGGATGAGATAGTTTATACCTCTGAGAAACAGGTGAAGATCACCGTGTAGAAGAGCATCAATAATAAGGATATGAGTAGGACTTGTCAACGCTGTCGGGGTACCGTTAATAGTAATCCCCTGCCAACTGGGTGCGCCGGGCAAAAGGGTAAGGCCGTTTCCTGTCCATCCAAGAAAACCAATGGGACTGACGCCTGTTCCAAGCAAGAGGATTAGTAAATACGCAAGCCAGAAGGCTGGCATAGCATACCCTGAAAGTGAGAATACCCTGGCAGCAGAATCGACCGCAGTATTTGGTCTTGAACCAACGTAGGTTCCAAGAGGAATGGCAATCAGTATCGACAGTATAGAAGCACCGATGGCGAGCTGTATCGTGTTCGGAAAGAATATCTCAATATCCGTTAGAACATTGCTGAACGGAAGGAAAAATGTGCCGCCAACAATTCCCCAGTTACCACTAAGTAGATTTCCCAGATAATGAAAATATGTAAGCACAGGATCGGTTGGATATATTCCCAGATAACCTTCCCAGTAAGCAATCTGAGTAGCCCTGTTGCCTTTCTGACTGAGATAGGGGCCCACCAGATTGACCGGACCATACGCCCACATGAGTAAGAAAACAAATATTGTTAAACCAAGTATGGTAGGAATCAGAAGAAGCAGTCGCCTGATGATAAAGTATCTCAGTTCCATTTTATCCTGCCCTTATTGAAACTACGGTATATAATCTTTTTTAGACTGTCTGTTGCGGCAAAAGACTGTGACGTTATTTGTTATTAAGCTTCCGGTAACAGATTTCTTTTTACACTCTGAATACGATACCTGTATCATTTCATCAGAATAGGGACCTTTTCTTTGGTTGCCGTTGATCATTTTCTACTTTGCTTTACCCACGAGCTTGAGAACAATCATTTTCGGCATTGCATTCTTTGCAAATGCCTTCCTTTGGAGCGCAAATGTGAATGCAATGCTCTCGGACCTAAATACTGCATTAACATATTTCCTTTTTAACAGTTTTGGAGTATTGCCATCCTCTCTCCACTAACAGACTGGTCGCCGCATCTCTTTCTTATGTTTCTCCTTATCTTGCGGAAGAACTGTTCAAGTGAATTGTTTGTCCTTGGTATTGTACTCTCAGGATTCTGTGCGAACAGGTGATTTTCCCACTTGTAATGTGCATTACTATTCTGCTTTGCCTCCTTTATATTCATGTGGTTGATGCTTTTCGCTACGTTTATACGGAGCTGTTTGATGAATACGCTGCATCTCTCATGCATTGCATCCTAAACCCAAAGCGTGTTTAAGGAACAATTGAATATCTTATGACTATTTTTCCTAAGTTCTTTATAATCATCAATGTCGCTTATATAACGAACATGACAAGGGAGATAAAGAGGATTGGCAGGTATGAATTCACTTAAAAAAGCTCCATGGTTTAGGATACAGCACATAAGAAGAGACACATGGTTTCCAGATACATAATAAAGATAGTGAATAGTGCATGGACATCCGAGAAAGGTCAGGGACATGATTTTTGTAAGAGGTATATGCGAGATCGATCACATTGAGCTTATATGTAACCTCATAAACGATGTAATATCCGCGCTGAGATCTCAGTTCCCATATGACATCATGAGGATTGTTGCATTCTCCTTCAACCGACTTATATCTCTTGTACCGATGAAATCCCTGTAATTCTGGATAGAAAAGGCATGTTTGTCCAAGACGATATATGAAATATCGCCAGGATCTCTGCCTGCAATGCTTCACCGCGCATTGGCAGGATCAGCATGCACAGAAAACCATATTCAGGAAGATCATAGAGGAGGATGAGATCATTGCCTACGACATGTCCACACTATTCACCTATTCCTCCGGCATAAGGAATGCAGAGTTCGGATACAATAACAGTGATCTGAACCTTCCATTGATAAGGTTCATCAGGATTGTGCCTAGTAGCGTTTCCTATGTTGACACGCTGAAGGAAGACGGGCGATGAGGTTCATCGCGGAACATTATTCGTCATGGATCGCTGTTTCATCAACGATGACATCTTGCATAAGATTGATACCTCCTGGCTCTACTTCATCACGCCTCTGAAGGAGGATTCTTTATGTTCCGGAAGAGGGCCATCATGTTTTCATCAAAAAGCATAGGTAATTATGATCTGCACATATTCGAGGACATTCTCCTCATCGACGGAGGAAAGAAATCACAATATTCACTGGATGTGGCAGGAAAGATTGCAATACTTGCCATTGCAAGAGAGAAACCGCAGATCAAGTTCGAACCATACAAGTTTGAGAACGGTGTGGAGGAATCGTTTGACGTATTCAAGAACCTCCTGCAGGTC